>CALIFM010000049.1 GCA_938021685.1 uncultured Gammaproteobacteria bacterium
GCGGGAACACCTAAGATACACCAAAGTTTAAATAATCGATGGTATTCATTTGGCAACGGTGTATTACTGGCTAAGCTATGTTTAATCAAAGCACTTAGGCGCAATTGAATCCAAACCACCGGCAACCAACAACAGCCTATACCGATAAACAAGGCGTAACTAGCCAATAACCACGGGGTATTCCATGCATAACAAGAATGATATATTAACCATCCTCCCGATAAAGGCTGCACGATAACAGCAGGCAGCGTAAACACACTATCAGCTAGCACGGTATTACGCGCAGCATAGTGCTTTTGGGAAAGATCATCAGTGTAGTGAGAGCGCAACATGAAAAAAGCAATACCAATGCCCGTACCAAACAAAATACAGCTACTGATGATGTGTAGGGCTTTAATAACCAAATAGGCACTCATTGTTTACTGCTTAAGCCATGCACGAAGAAAATAATAATATCAGATGCAACTTACCAAGGAGCACTTGTTTTTGTTTGCTGGTCCGACCTGTTTAGTCGCAGACAACCCCATTAGTGCCCCATCTAAACAAACTATTTCCTAGTCCCAAGCAAGACAGTCCTTTATAATTTAGGGCTGCCATAGATTATGGCAAATACAGTTTTTTTATTCATGCCACTTCATATCCATGGACCTACCAACCATTTTAGGAATTCTCAGCCTTGGCTTTAGCTTAGGCTTGCTGCATGCACTGGATGCCGATCATATCATGGCAGTGTCAGTGCTGGCTGCTAAGATACAAAACTTGCGCAGCCGCCGCCAAGCAGCCATTACGACTATACGTTATTGCTTAAAATGGGCTACAGGGCATGGCGGCGCATTGATGTTGGTCGGCGGCCTAGCCTTGTTACTCGGTTGGCAATTGCCAGCTGCTGTATCACATTGGGCCGAACGGTTGATTGGCATATTATTGATCGTCTTGGGTACTTGGCTTATCTACAAAGCACTCACCAACAAAATTCAACTGCATGTACATAAGCACGAAAACGAAGAACTAGTGCATGTACATTTAACTCAAGATAGCAACAGCCAACATAGTCATCAACCGGTGTTAGTCGGCTTGGTTCATGGTTTGGCGGGTAGCGCGCCTGTGCTAGCCTTAATCCCTGCCTTGCAAACTGGCCAGCATTGGTTGGGCATGGCGTATTTGTTGTTGTTTTGTATAGGCGTGGTGGTATCAATGCTGGTATTTGGCTTGTTTTTCGGCCAGCTTCAAGTTTGGCTCACCCGTTTTGGGCAAGGCGTCTACAAAGCCTCGCGCTTAATAATCGGCGCCTCATCCATTGTGTTTGGCAGCTATTGGCTGCTTAACACTTAGCTCGCCTATGCGCGAAGAAACTGCCGAGCAAAAAACTAAGCTGCGCAGTGGCTATACTACCGGCTGCTGCGCCACAGCCACCTCTCTAGCGGCCGCTACTTTATTGCTTGCAGAGCACCGTAACTTAAGCACTGTCATCGAGTTGCCACGCGGCCAAGTGGTGAGCTTCGACCTCAAAAGTTGCGAACAACTCAACACCACGCAAGCACGTGCCAGCATTATCAAAGACGCTGGCGACGATCCTGATGCCACCCACGGCGCCACCGTATTTGCCGAAGTACATTTAAGCAGCCAAACAGGTATTCGCTTCCATGCGGCCGAAGGTGTGGGCACTGTAACTAAAGAAGGTTTATCTATTGCTGTAGGTGAACCGGCTATCAACCCCGTGCCACGTAAGATGATGCTTGAGCATTTATCGGCATTAATTGATGATACCCACTATGAAGGCGGCCTAGACGTACACATCGGTGTGGAAGATGGTGAACGCATCGCACTTAAAACCATGAATGGCCGCCTAGGCATCGTGGGCGGCCTATCCATTTTAGGCACCACCGGTATAGTGCGACCCTTTTCCTGCGCCGCCTATATCGCCTCCATTCACCAGTCCATCGATGTCGCCCATGCCAATGGCTTCAGCCATATCGCCGCCAGCACAGGCTCCACCAGCGAAGCGTACATCAAGCAGCGCCTAGATTTACCCGACTCCGCCTTAGTTGAAATGGGCGACTTCGTCGGCGCAGTATTTAAACACTTGCGCAAAGTGCCCATGAGCAAGCTGTCGCTATGCGGCGGCTTTGGTAAGATGAGTAAGCTTGCCGCTGGCGCGCGCTCTCTACACAGCCATGACTCATCCATTGATTTCAACTTTCTTGCCGAGCAAGCCGAAATACTTGGTGCAAACAACAAAGTCATGCAACAAATCAAAGAAGCAAACACCAGCCTACAAGCCTTGGATATCGCACAAAACAATGACCTGCCGCTTGGCGACAGCATCAGTCAACTGGCTCGTCAACAAGCATTAAGCGCAACCAAACAAGCCTTGCAAATTGACGTATACTGCATTAACAAAACAGGCAATTGTATAGGTACTGCACTGGGCTAATGAAACTACTATTACTAGGCGGCACACGTGATGCCTTGTCCCTTGCGCAGCGCTTAATCGAGGCCAATGTCACACTCATTTACAGCATCGCAGGTTTGGTTCGTTCACCGGAGCTTACCTGCGAAACCCACAGCGGCGGCTTTAGCGCTTATGACCCTACAACCAAATCGTCGGGTATTGCTGGCCTTGCTCAATTCATTACCGACCGCAATATCAGTCTTATCGTGGACGCTACCCACCCCTATGCACAGCAAATCTCTGCCCATGCAGCAGAAGCAGCGCAGCTTACTGGCATATCCTACTGGCCTTATACCCGCCCCGCCTGGCCCGATACCGACTTACAGCCCTGTACCGCCTTTACTGATGTGCCCATGCTGTTGCCCTTGTTAGAAAACTGCCAACGGCCCTTTTTCACGCTCGGCCAAAGCTTGCTGCAACATACCCAGCAACGCCCTACCTACCAGCACTGGATCGTGCGCAGTGCCATAGCACCAGATCAACCGATTAGTGATCAACATATTACGCACCTAACGGATATCGGCCCATTCGATTACGAGCAAGAATTAGCCCTATTAAAGCAATACAAGGTGGATGCCCTAATCTGCAAAAACAGCGGTAGCCAAGCGGTCTATGCTAAAATTCGCGCTGCTCATGCACTTGGCATTACTCTGTTTGTGCAAGAACGCCCACCGGCTCCTTCACCTAGTGCGAGTACGCCGTTATTTAGCGCTATCGATCCTTTGTTTAACGCCATTGTCATTCAGAATAATTAGCCTTAAATCATCATTGCCCACACTATGGACCCCTACCTAAAAGACCCGATTGCCATTGAAGACAAATCCTTTGCGTTGATCAAAGCACAAACTGATCTGAGCGGCTTTGATTCTGACCAACAGCAAATCGTGATGCGCCTTGTGCACACCTGCGGCAATCCAGCTATCGCCAGCGATGTACATATCAGCAGCAATGCCGTTCCAACAGGCATTAAGGCCGTCAATGATGCTGCCCCCATTTTATGCGACGTAGAGATGGTTAAACAGGGCCTCACCAAGCGATTTTTAAGCACTGAGCCACTGTGCTTTTTAAATCATGAAAATGTGCCTGATACGGCCAAAACACGCGGCCACTCTCGCAGCATGGTGGCGCTAGACCACTGGGCAGATCACCTAACCGGCAGCATCGCCATCATCGGTAATGCCCCCACCGCACTATTTCGGTTGATGGAAATGATCGAACAAGGCGCGCCTAAGCCGGCACTTATTATTGGCATTCCGGTAGGGTTTATTGGCGCGCCAGAGTCCAAAGATTATCTTTGGACCAATCATCAAACACTGGGCGTGCAATGCATCACTATTACTGGCCGCACTGGCGGTAGCGCTTTAGCCGCAGGGGCATTCAACACCTTGGTGCGCCTACAACGCGGCCTGCGGTTCTAGAGGCACGCGTCCTTCTTCTCATTAAAGGCCGTTCAATTATGATTAAGCATATCAATTGGCAAGGCCACTCCATTGACGTAGTCAGCTTGGGTGTGGGCGCACCGGCTTGCTTAAATACTGCTGCACAACAAGTTTTGCAACAAGCAACACATGTTATCGGCGCACCACACCATTTTGACGAAGTAGTCCACCTAAACCTCGAAGCTGTACAACTGTCCTTGCCCTCACCATTTTCAGCCTTGCACGAACTGTTAGCACAGCACAATCAAACCGGCCACCGCATCGCAGTGCTAGCTTCAGGCGACGCTTTGTTTTTTGGCATCGGCAATTGGCTCATCCAGCAAATTGGCGTCAAACACTTGCAGTTTCACCCGAATATATCCAGTGTGCAGGCCGCTTTTCATGCTGCAGGTTTACCATGGCAACAAGCCACCGTGGTCAGTCTGCATGGTCGGCCGCTGTTTCATTTGCGGGCACACTTGATATCAGGTCACACCTTGGCAGTACTGACTGATGCAGTCAACCACCCCGCTGCCATCGCAGTCGAGCTGGCAGCGCAAGGCTTGGGCAAATCCGTTGTATGGGTGGCCGAAAACTTAGGCGATGCTAAACAAACCATCAGCAAGCACATTGCAACTACGTTGGCTGCCAGCAAGCAAACTGCCAAGGACTTTGCACCGCTAAATGTATGTCTATTGCAGCTTAAAGGCCTGGCTCACACCTTGCCAGCGTTTCCCGGCATTGCCGACCACCTGTTCGCCACCGGTGCTGAACCCGGTTTTGGTATGATTACTAAGCGCGAAGTGCGTCTCGCTATTTTGTCGCTCATGCAAGGCGCAGGCGGCGAGCAAGCTTGGGATATTGGCGCAGGCTGCGGCAGCATCGCTGTTGAATGGGCACGCTGGAACCCGCAAGGCCACATCACCGCCATTGAAAGCCAGCCAGCTCGACTGGCCTTTATCCAAGAAAACATCGAACGCTTTGGTGCTGCCAATTGCACCCCTTTACTAGGCGAAGCCCCCACAGCTTGCGATAAGCTACCACACCCCAACGCCGTATTTATCGGAGGCAGCGCAGGTGATTTACCTACCCTGCTAAATTATGCATGGGATAAACTACTGCCCGGCGGCAAGCTCGTCGCCTCAGCCGTCACTGACAAAAGCCAAGCACAGCTGGCTGGTTACCGTGATGCGCAGCAAGCAGCAGAAGTAGAGTGCGAATGGGTTGAGCTGCAGGTAGTGAAAAACCTGCCTGATTCCGACAAATTGCGAGAACTCAAAACGGTGCAGATTTTAAAATGCTTAAAACATTAAACGGGTATTTACTTGACTAGCCATGAAAGCCTTATCCACTCAACAAAAAAACTTTCTTTACCAAAATTTAGTGCATGGTAAAGCACGCCTATTTGCTAAACCACTATATGACTTGTTAATTGGTGGCATTCTATGGGCCAACCGCGCAGTCGATTTACTTAGCCCTAAAGACAAAGCGGATATTAGCGAACTGACTATCATCATCAAAACTTTTGAACGTCCCTACGCTGTGCGCCGCTTAGTGGCCAGTATTAAACGTCGCTACCCCAGCGCCCAGATTATGGTGGTGGACGATAGCCAACAGCCACAGCCAATTGATGGTGTTGAAAACTTAAACTTGCCTTATGATGTGGGTATTTCCGCTGGCCGCAATGCTGCGCTTGACCAAACTGACACCCCTTATTTTTTATTGCTAGACGACGATTTTGTGTTTAGCCGCCGCCAAAATTTAGGGCTATTGCTTAAGCAAATGCAGCAACACCCCGAGATTGATATTTTAGGTGGTCGTTATATTGATTTGCCTTTTTACATTATGCACAACT
>CALIFM010000050.1 GCA_938021685.1 uncultured Gammaproteobacteria bacterium
CTGCCAACTAGCGATGAAGCCATTACCGGCATTCTTGCTAGAAGTATTGCACAAGGCAATTTCCATTTATTGTCTTATGGTCAGCCTTATCAGTTTCCCTTAGAAGCCTATTTGATGTCTTTGTACATTGATTGGATGCCTAGTAGTGCGCCGGCTATTCGCAGCCAAGCGTTAATACTTAATGCATTGGCACTGGGCATATGGATGTATTTGGTTAGCCTAGTTTTTAAAGGGCCATACCGAATTGCTGCATGGCTATTGATGTTATTCCCGTCAGCGTATGCGTTGATGAATCAAGCAGCATATACGCCTAATAATTGGGCGATGCTATATTTTTTAGCTGCACTCACCGCGCTATGTACCGTCAAAATAAGCCAAACTAGAAATAATATAACGTATAGCTTCGCAGCCGCCTTATTGGGTGCTTTAGGTGTAAGCAATTATTTACTTTCGTTGCCTTTTTTTCTGCTTGCCATGGCGACGATCTTGTTGGCGCACTCGAATAGCAAAACCAAGCAGTTAGCGGTAGCGATGTTGGGAACAGGCCTCGGTCTTGTGCCTTTTATTGCAGCAATTATTTGGATTCCAGGAGCGTATGAAGGTGTGAGCGGCATCATTCCGCTTTCTCAGATCAAAGCGAATATTTTAGAAACACTGTTAACTGTTTTGCCGGGCACATTAGGCGTGCAGCCAAGTGCATTTGTAGACGTATATGCAGAAGTAGGTTGGGCAAAAGCCTACCGTCCTTATTTCGGTGTTGCCATTGGCTTGATGGTGGCGGTTTTGTTATATGGCTTTGTTGTAAAACATCTCAAAGCCTTAATTCAAAAGCGATTGGCCCCGTTAAGCCCTATAGAAATATTTTTGTATATCTTCGTTTTGTATTTCTTCATGCATGTTTTTTCAAAAATTTCATGGGCTTATACGCTGCGTTTTTTATTGCCAGCAGCGTGGGTGTTTCCGTTCATTGTCGTTGCGTTTTTGCAGAAAACAAAAGTGCCCAAATGGGCGTTGAGTGGCGCCATCGCTGCCTTGTGTTTGTTTAATGTAGCCACAGCAGCAGCGTACATACAACGTTGGGCGGCCCCGGAAGATGGCGTAGCAGAAATTGCAGAAATTGCAGAGCTGGACGAGGTAATTGACTATCTAGACGAGCAAAATCATACAGCATGTTTTGCTGATTATTGGGTTGCGTATCGTATTACCTATGAAACGAAAGGCAGGATATTGTGCTCAGAGCCTTACAACGGGCGCTTTGAAGGCTGGCGGCTACCATTTAAGCAGCAGGTGCAAGCGGCAGGACAAGCTCCTTACATTTTAAGGATGCAGAAACGGGGGGCGTTGAAAGCATTGGTTTTTATGCAACACCTCGAGCATGTGGGCGTAAGCGCTGATCATAAGACCTTTGGAATATATCATGTTTATGATAATTTTGTTGTTGGGTCAGCGTCGGATCAAATATCTTCGGTGCCAAAAGAGCAGATTCAGATCACCTTTGCTGGTAAGCCCGTTAACTTAACACCGCTCGATTCAATTGACCGCTCGGCAACATGGAGCAGTGGCAAGCGTCAACAAAAAGGAGACACCCTAGAAATTAGCTTTGACCAACCACAGAACTTAACAGGCCTGATGCTATCTTACCCATTAGGCAGCCGCCACTACCCTTCTGCTATTCAAATTAAGGGTTATCTTGATGGTGTTTTTGATTTTGAGGACGGCTTATTTAAACCGGACAAAAAACTTGTTTTGATCAATAAATCGATGGCCTATTCAGAGATCGAAACGCAATTGATACATTTTAATCGTAGCCATCTGGTTGATTCCTTGCGTATCTCTGTGTACATCCCCAACGCTAAAAAGCAATGGCGGCTTAGCGGGGCTGAGTTTTTTGCGCGACCAGAAAATTAGGGATAGATCAAATAAAAATCAATTGCTTTGCCCGTTTAGTTTAGTTGACATCGACCTATATTATGGGATAAATTCCACCGCCATTTTTTCAGCCCTTGGGCGAACAAACGAACAGACATGAAACGTACTTTTCAACCCAGTGTATTAAAACGTAAACGCACCCACGGTTTTCGTGCCCGTATGAAAACTAAAGGCGGCCGTGCGGTGATCCGTGCCCGTCGTGCTAAAGGCCGCGCACGCTTAAGCGCTTAATCGGC
Source organism: uncultured Gammaproteobacteria bacterium (assembly GCA_938021685.1). GTDB lineage: Bacteria > Pseudomonadota > Gammaproteobacteria > Arenicellales > Poriferihabitantaceae > JAAELZ01. The sequence continues at coordinate 2,166 of CALIFM010000050.1, forward strand.
GTCCTAGGGAGGTTCCTAGGCGTGTTATACACACTTAAGTTTACTTAATTAAAAACGTGACCGATGCAGCGCGTGCTGCATTTACCAAGCAGCAACGAATTTTAAAGCCTGCGCAATATAAGGCGGTGTTCGACCGCCGTCAAAGCCAGCATAATGCTCAGTTTGGGGTATATGTGGCGAAGAATGATTTATCCCATGCCCGTTTAGGTTTGGTGGTCTCTAAAAAGGTTAGCAAAAAAGCCGTACTGCGCAACAAAATTAAGCGCCATGCGCGCGAATGTTTTCGAAACCAAGCGGACAGCTTAGGTAGCCACGATTTTGTGGTGGTGGCTAAAGCACCGTTGACTAAACTCAGCAGCGCGCAAATGCATAGTGCTTTGCATAGTTTGTTTGGCCAAGCTAAGCAGCGTTGTAAAAAATAGCCATGATGCTTAGTTCATTCAGGCGCCAACTTAGCCGCTTTGGCCGCCATTGCTTGATTGGCTTTATCAAGTTATATCAAACTCTAATTAGCCCTTTTATTGGTCAGAATTGCCGCTTTGAACCCACTTGCTCTTATTACACTCAGCATGCCATTGCGCGCCACGGTGTGTTCAAAGGCGGCTGGTTGGGCATCAAGCGCATTGCGCGTTGCCATCCGTGGCATGCAGGAGGATTTGACCCAGTGCCGCCGTCTAAGCCCCTAAGCACAGTAAGCAATGACTCAAATAAAGAAAATTAGTGCTGTGCTTAGTGCGTTTTGCCCCGCTTGCGCATAGAATCAGCGCTTATTATAAATTCGGCCGGTTGCCGACAATTCGCAGATAACTTTAGCAAATTACCCATGGACATTCGACGTTTCGTTTTATTTGCCGCTCTTGCGCTGGTCACATTGATGCTGTTTCAAAGCTGGCAGCAGTACCAATTGGCTAAAAACCCGCCCTCTACGGTGCAAAACCAAACGGGCGCGACTAGTTCTACGACTAGCACGGACCTAAGCGTGCCCAGCACCAATGTTGCCGGCAACAGCAATGTCAATAGCGGTGATGTGCCTACTACACCTGCTGCTGTCACGCCAACACAAGCCGCAACAGCCACTGAGACGACAGAACCGAAGGGTGAGTTAATCGACATCAAGACGGATTTGATCCATGCCAAAATCAGCACCCTTGGTGGCAGCATGGTACACCTAGGGTTGCTTGACCACCCCGTCAAGCTGGATCGACCAGATGATCCTTTTGTGTTATTTCGGGATGATGTGAGTGAACGCTATATTGGCCAAAGTGGTTTGGCTGGAGATGGCGCTGCGTTGCCTAGCCATAATACTATGTTTAGCGCAGAGCAAAACGAATACATTTTAGGTGATGGTGATCAACAATTAGTGGTCAATTTGAACTGGACCAGCCCCGAAGGAGTGGCTTACGTTAAGAGCTATACTTTTAATCGAAATAGCTACCGTGCAGAGGTTAAATTTAGCATTGCCAACAACACGACCCAGCCGATCAATGCTTATTTCTATGGCCAGCTGCAACGCACAGATTCTAAGAGCGGCGGCGCCGGAAGCTTCCTAACCCAGCCAACCAATATCAGTTTCACCGGCGGTGCGTATTACACCCCAGAAGAAAAATACAATAAAGTGAGCTTCGATGACATGCAGGACGAGCCACTGAAATTTGAAACCGAATCCGGTTGGGTGGGTATGCTGCAACATTACTTTGTTAGCGCGTGGTTACCACCAGAAAACAGCAGATTACAGATGTTCGCTGAAAGTAGCGATACAGAGCGAGGCCTGTATAAAATGGGCTTTTTAAATCTAAACACAGTTAATGTTCCCCCGGGGCAAACGGCTGAAGTAGGCGCAGCGTTGTTTGCGGGGCCAAAAGAACAAGCACGCTTAGACTTACAAGGCGCGCCAGGTCTAAAGCTCACCGTTGACTACGGTTGGCTTACGTTTATCGCGCAGCCATTGTTTTGGGTGATGAGCAAGCTGCATCAGGTACTTGGTAACTGGGGCTGGACAATCATCGCAGTGACTGTTTTGCTCAAAATACTGTTCTTGCCTTTGTCAGCCAAAAGCTATAAGTCGATGGCGAAGATGAAAAAGCTTGCGCCCCGCCTGAAAACGTTGAAAGAGCGCCACGGCGACGATAAACAAAAATACCAGCAAGCAATGATGGAGCTGTACAAAAAAGAAAAGGTGAACCCTGCCAGTGGTTGTTTGCCGATCTTGATTCAGATTCCGGTGTTCATCGCGCTGTATTGGGTATTGCTAGAAAGTGTGGAAATGCGCCAAGCACCATGGGCTTTGTGGATCAAAGATTTGTCTTCGAAAGACCCTTACTATATCCTGCCCGTGATGATGGGTGGTTCGATGCTGGTGCAGCAATTACTTAACCCTGCGCCTATGGACCCGTTGCAGCAAAAAATAATGCTAGCCTTGCCAGTGGTATTCACGGTGTTTTTCTTAAGCTTCCCTGCTGGTTTGGTGTTGTATTGGGTGGTCAATAATGTCCTTTCCATTGTGCAGCAGTGGGTGATCAGCAGGCGCTACGCCTAAGCGGCTAGCCTTATGTGATGACTGCCTCGTCAACACCCCCTGTTGAGGCGGATGCAAGCCCTTTAGCTTTGTCGCCCACCATTGTGGCTGTGGCGACACCGCCGGGCCAAGGCGGTATCGGCATTGTGCGTTTGTCTGGGCATGATGCACCACAATTAGCTGCCCAATTAATAGGCCGCAACAAACCCAAGCCCCTTAAGCCGCGCCGTGCCCATTTGGCGCGAGCCTATGATGAAGCGGGCGAATTGTTGGACGAAGGCATTGCTTTGTATTTTCCCGCGCCGCATAGTTTCACAGGCGAAAATGTAATCGAGTTTCAAGGCCACGGCAGCCCGGTTTTATTACAACTGATTGTGCAGCGCTGTGTGCAGCTGGGGGCGCAGCTGGCCGCACCGGGTGAGTTTTCGCAGCGCTCATTTCTAAATGGCAAGCTCGATTTAGCGCAAGCTGAGGCTATTGCTGACCTGATCGAAAGCAGTACCGAGCTTGCGGCGCGCGCCGCGATGCGCTCTTTGCAGGGCGAATTCTCGGATTCAGTTGAAGCCATTCGTCGCGAGCTGACCGCTCTGCGGGTGTTTGTGGAAGCATCTATCGACTTTCCTGAAGAAGAAATTGATTTTCTTGAGCAGCACGATGTGCTGGGTCGTACTCGCGCGGTGCAGGCTCAATTTATGCAGCTTAAAAGCAATGCTGCGCGTGGTAGCCTACTGCGCGACGCGGTGCGCATTGTTTTGATTGGCGCGCCGAATGCAGGTAAATCCAGTTTGTTAAATGCTTTATGCCGTGATGAACGTGCCATCGTTAGTGACATCGCTGGTACCACCCGCGATGTGCTGGAGCAAGCCATTCAAATTAATGGTTACCCTGTGTTGCTGACTGACACCGCTGGCTTGCGTGACAGCGAAGATGTAATTGAAAAAGAAGGTATCAAACGTGCGCGTCATGCGCTGCAACAGGCCGATCTAGCCTTGTTGTGCGTGGACCCGCAAACCACGGATGATGCCGCTGTGGCGCAATTATTGCAGCAAGACGTACCAGAAGGCCTCGGAGCACTGGTGGTGAAAACCAAAGCAGATTTAAGTGGCCATTCGGCAGGTCTACAAAACGGCCCACATGGTCAAGAGTTGCATTTGTCGTCTACTACATTAGATGGTGTGGATGCCTTGTGCGATTGGATCAGCCGCATGTTGGGGGTGAACGATTTTTCGCAAGGGCAAATTTTAGCCCGTCAGCGACACATGGATGCTTTAAACCGTGCGCAGCAACATATCGAAGCGGCAGTACAAGTTTATGAACAGCAGCAAGCGGGCGAATTACTGGCCGAAGAACTACTATTAGCAGCCAATGCGTTGGGTGAAATTACCGGCGCGATGACGGCGGATGATTTGCTCGGCGAGATTTTTGGCTCGTTTTGTATTGGTAAATAGATGATAAAGCTATAAGGACAAGGTTCCAGCGGAAGTTTGAGCCTTGGGCGTATAATCCGCTACAATGGCATCAAGCGGGGCCATCATTTCAACATAAGGGCCCTTTAGGATAGGCGACACAAAGCGTCAATTGGCAAGCAACATGGCAGATATAAAAATAAAACGATATTACACCCGCAATGTGCTGATTCAGTTTGCGGTGGCGCTGGCAGTGTTTATCATGCTTATCGTTTGGCAGCGTGATTTCTTCACGCAGGTGTATACACAAAACCAAAGCAGCTCGGTGGGCTGGGTCATCAACGGTGCCATTGTATTGCTGTTCTTGGCAGGTTTGCTTCGGGTGGTGTTCTTACTGTTTCGCTATATGCGTGACGAAGCGTCAATCAACCGCTTTGTGCTGAATGTGCGCATGGGCGAAGACCCTTTAAAGCAAGTGGGATTGGACTCGATGATGGCGTATCGCTACGAAACATTAAAAACCTTACACCGCAAGCGTGCCAGCATCAATCATAGCGCCTTGGCAGCCACCTTATTGGCCAGCGAATCAAGCTATAACTCGTTTCCGAAGTTCGTGCACAGCACACTGATTTTAACAGGTGTGTTCGGCACCATCGTGTCGCTATCCATTGCGCTGCTGGGCGCATCGGACTTAGTCGCTGACGCCAGTCAAACCAATAGCCTCGGCACTGTAGTGCATGGCATGTCCACAGCTTTGTCGACCACCATGACAGCGATTATCGCTTACTTATTCTTTGGGTACTTTTATTTGAAGCTGACCGATTCGCAAACCTATCTCATCAGCCGTGTGGAAGAGGTGACGGCCACGACCTTGTTGCCACATTTGCAAATCAGCCAAGACGCAGTGCTCAAAGAATATGGCGAAACGATTGAGGCTACCAGCAAGTTGCTGGCTAGGTTAAATCACTCACAAGCGATGTATAGTAAATCTGCTAGTGAGATGACCAGCGCCATTAAGCAATTGGAAGCTAATACGCGCGCTGAGCAAAAACAAAGCCAAGCACTGCAAGATATGTTGGCGAAAATTAGTGACCAGCAAATCGCCACTAACGTACAGCACAACGAAGTTTTGCAACGCCTCAGTGCTGCCCTAGAAAGATTGCCTATTAGCAAAGCCAAAGTAGCTAAATCGCCGCCCAAGCGACGAACACCGAAAGCTTAGAAGCACAGCAAAGATGAGCAGCGGCAATTTTGTAGACTTAAGAATCACTCACGCAGGCACTGGCGCCGGCGGTGAAGATAGTGTGTGGCCAGCGTTCACCGATATAATGACGGTGGTGGTAATGATTTTCTTGATGGCTTTGCTGGCCTTTTTGCTACGCAACACCCAGCTGCTGGACGAACTACAAACCACCTTGATTGCTAAAGACCAAGTGACCCAACAAGCGCTGCAAAGTGAAGCAAAAAATACCACGCTTGAAGATCAGTTGGCCAAGGTGCGTTCGCAAATATTATCTTTAGAAAGTAGCCTAAATAATGTCTCTACCGAGCGCGATGATATGCAAACTCAACTGCAAACTAAAGAGCAAATAGCTAAAGATTTGCAGCTGGAGGTAACTCTTCTAGCCAAGCTGCGTGATGAGTTAACCAATGAGAACAGCCAGTTACTCAGCTCGCTGGATTTGAATAATAAAAAGCTACTGGAGTTTGAAGCTGAAACCACGCAATCAAAGAACGTGCTGAATGAAAAGATCAGTATATTACTTGCGGAAAAAGCAGGCTTGTTGCTTGACGTGGAAGATACTGCGCAAACCTTAAGCGAGCGAGAAGAGCAACGTATTTTGCTGAGCAATAAGATCATCAGCTTAAGCGAACAGCTGCGGGTGATGCGCGAACGTTTAAGTGGCGAAGAAGAAAAAACAGCCGCTTTACAAAATTATGTATCATATAAAAATTCGCAGCTAAACAGCACAGCCAACTCAAAAGAGCAGCTGCAAGCCAAGCTGGATAAGATGGTACAAGACTTGGAGGAGTTGCAAAGCTTGTATGACAACCGCGGTGCAGAGGTCAGTGATTTAGAGGCACAAATGGCGAATGCGGGTACTCGCTATAAAAGCTTGCAAGAAGAATACGACAGTTTGGACGAGCAATATCGCAAGCTAATTCGCCCTGCGCGCAGCCCCGCTGGCAAAGTGGTGGTGGAAGTGGCTCATGCATTCGTAAATGGCGAAAAAATATACAGCCTCAAAGGCCCGCAACAAAGCAGCGCAACCCGTTACAGTTTTGCAGGCCTGAACACACAGTTGGCCAAGTTAAAAGCGCAGTATGGCCAGCAGTTATATACTAAAATCCTGATCGGCGAAGACAGCGGCCTGAGTTATAACGATGCATGGAGTTTTACTACGCACGTGCTGTCCAAATACGATTACTATTCGCAAGACACAGTGCCAGCAGAATAAGGCTGAGAAATGGAACAAGCATGACGAACGAAGAACAATTTGATGTCATTGTAGTTGGCGGTGGTCACGCAGGTGTAGAGGCCGCATTGGCCTCGGCGCGTGTGGGCGCGAACACCTTGCTGATCACGCAAAATATCGAAACCATCGGCCAGATGTCGTGCAACCCTGCCATCGGCGGCATCGGCAAAGGGCATATCGTGAAAGAGATCGACGCCCTTGGCGGTGTAATGGCGTGGGCGGCTGACCAGGCAGGCATTCATTTTCGTATTCTAAACGCACGCAAAGGCCCCGCCGTGCGTGCCACCCGCGCGCAGGCCGACCGTGCTTTATACAAGCAAGCGATTCGCCAAAAGGTAGAAACTCAAGATAACTTAAGCACCTTCCAGCAAGAGGTGGAAGGTTTGTTAATTGAAAACGAACGCGTGGCGGGCTTGCAAACCAAACTTGGGGTGGCGTTTTATGCGCCGCAAATAATTGTCACCGCAGGCACGTTCTTAGGTGGCTTGATTCACATTGGTCTTGACCAACACCGCGGTGGACGCGTAGGCGATGCGCCGTCAGACCCTTTATCGCACAGCTTGCGCGACTTGCCTTTTCGCGTGGGGCGCCTTAAAACCGGTACGCCGCCGCGCATCGACGGCAAAACCATCGATTACTCGCAGCTTGAAGCGCAGCCGGGCGATGACCCGCGGCCTGTATTTTCATTGTTGGGGGATGCCAGAGAGCACCCTGCGCAGGTGCATTGCCATATCACCCACACTAATGCGCGCACGCACGAGATCATCACCGCAGGACTAGATCGCTCACCAATCTATAGCTCGGATGGTCAGATCGACACCACCGGTCCGCGTTATTGTCCGTCGATCGAAGACAAAATTGTGCGCTTTGCCGACCGTAACAGCCACCAAATTTTTATTGAGCCAGAAGGGCTGAACACCACCGAGATTTACCCTAACGGCATCTCCACCAGTTTGCCCTATGATGTGCAAGTAGCACTGGTGCATTCCATTGTCGGGTTTGAAAAAGCACGCATCACCCGTCCTGGTTATGCAATTGAATACGATTTTTTTGATCCGCGTGATTTAAAACCCACGCTGGAAACCAAAGCCATCGCGGGGCTGTATTTTGCTGGGCAAATTAACGGCACGACGGGCTATGAGGAAGCGGCGGGCCAAGGCCTGATCGCAGGTCTTAATGCTGCACGCGCCGTGCAAGGCAAAGCCGCCTGGTCGCCCGCGCGCAGCGAGGCCTATATCGGCGTAATGATAGACGACTTGATTAATCGCGGCACTAAAGAGCCGTATCGCATGTTCACCTCGCGCGCCGAATACCGCCTGCAATTACGCGAAGACAACGCCGACTTGCGCTTGACTGAAATCGGCCATCAATTGGGTTTGGTGAACGAGCATCGCTGGCAGGCATTCAACGAAAAGCGTGAGCTTATCGAGCAAGAAACCCAGCGCCTTAAAACCACTTGGCTCCACCCGAGTAAGCTTGATGAAGCGAAACTTACGCAGGTGTTAGGCGAGCCGCTTAAACGCGAAGCGAATCTATACGAATTGCTGGTGCGCCCTGAAGTGAGCTATGCCGATTTAATGCAACTGGATGCCAGTAATGCATGCCTTAAAAGTGACAGCATGGCTACGCGCCAAGCGCAGCAGCAAATCGAAATTCAGGCGCGCTACGGTGGCTACATCGAGCGCCAGCGTGCCGAAGTGGCCCGCCAAGCCAAGCAAGAAAACACCTTGTTGCCCGAATCGATTGACTACACCAAGGTGCGCGGCCTTTCCAATGAGGCGCGCCTAAAACTAGCCGAGCAGCGCCCACAAACCGTCGGCCATGCCACACGTATTCCAGGTGTGACACCTGCGGCCATTTCCTTGTTGCTGGTGCATCTAAAAAAAGGCCAGGCGGCGTAACCAGATAGTGACAGTGCTCGATCTTATGTGGCGAACTTAAATTAATACACTTAACAAAATGAAATTTAAAATGGCTTCGATAAAGGGCATTATTTTGATAATAGCTGGTTCAATAATGCTTTCAGCAATTCCTGTGCATGCAGAAAGGTTGTTGGAAAAGCGGGAAGGCTTTGAGACATCTATTGTTAAAGAAGTAAAGGGAAAAAATAAGTTGGATATGCCACCGCATAATCATCTCTTTAAGCTGGTTCAATATAATACTGAGCTTGGCAAAATGGACGCTTATATAACGAAGCCTTCGGCAGCTCAAGAAGCTAAAAAGTCTCCTGCTATTATTTGGATTACAGGGGGACACCCTCAAGGTGGAGCAAACCTTGATTATGTTAATGGAGGTAACTACACAAACAACCAAACTGCGAATACATTTTTCAAGCGAGGGATCATTACACTCTACCCTACGTTTAGGGGCACGTTTGGCAACCTGGGAATACGTGAAGAGTTTTACGGTGAGGTAAACGATACAATAGCGGCACTTAAATACCTACAACAGCAAAGTCACATTGACCCTAATCATATTTATCTTGGTGGACATAGCACCGGAGCAACGCTGGCATTACTTGTCGCTGCTTCAACGGATGAATTTGCAGGTGTTATCGCGCTCGGTCCTCAAGACGACGTTAAGAACCATGGCGGAGAACGTTTGTTCGACACAAGTAATCCAGTCGAATTTGAAATGCGTGCACCAATAAACCATCTAGCTAGTATTAAAACGCCGACTTTTGTTATTGAAGGGGAATACGGTGCGTCTAAAGCACTGAACAGGATGAGTCAGCGTTCAACAAATCCAGCTGTTCGCTTTTGGGAAGTCCCTAATGCAGATCATTTTGATGTTATTCAATCAACTAGCGAATTATTTGCTAATACCATTCTTAAAGCTGCCAAAAAACAATCCGCTGAACCCGAATTCGGCCAAGAACAAGTTGACAATAGCTATGTAATGCTGATGCAAAAAATGCGGCGGGCTAATGCTTCACAGCAATTAGCTAGAGCAGCTGCCAATGGTGTTGATATAAATAAACAACAGGAACTAGTTTATTCTTTCTACTCCGAGTATCAAGACTCTATCGAGGCGCTAAGCAAGGCTCTAAAAAAAGCTAAATTTATGAATTTAAAAACAGAAAATTTAAAGAATGGTGACGGCAAAGAATTTATTCGACTGGTGGCCATGCGAAAGCAACAACCTAGTAATTTAGATCAGCTTATTACTGACCAAGCCTTAATTGATCATTTACACAAGCAGTGGTACTTCGGTTACGATGATTGGTTTATCAAAACTGGAAAAGCTGCAAATAACAAGTAATTTTCTCATAACTGCCAATAGATTTAAGTATATGTGTAACTTAATAGATAATGTGTATTTAGCCGCCTACACATAGGAAATTTGCAAGATTAAGAACCCATATAGGCTTGTTATTAGCGCACGAAGTGGTTACATTCGCCCTGTAAAGCAATGATTGGGCCGAGTAGTCGGGTTGGTTAATGACAGCGAGCAAGGGTTGGTGTGAGCCTTGCGATTAATGCCGACGAATATCCCCCATGAGCTGCCCACTGAACTGGCTTGTCGTTGAAAAGGCAAAGCTGCATTAAGTGAGGACGATTGGCTTACGATAAAAGCCAAAGTGCTGCGCTGTGTGATTTTTATTAATCGGCAATAGCGCGTCACTTGCTAAGGGTGCGTTTGTGAAGGCGTACTAAAGCTCGGGTGGTACCGCGAACAATTCGCCCCGAGAGGTTAGCCGCACAGTGGCTTTAGCCTCTCGGGGCTTTTTTATGAGTGGGTTCTTTGTGGTGATTGAAGCTAAGCAAGGCGCGCCGCTTTTGTGATTTAAAATATAAAAAGTAACCAGTATTAAAAAGATGGCATTTGATAAAGTAGCTGGCCGCTATAACGGCCCTGAGCTTGAAACCGAGATGCAGGCGTTTTGGGAGTCACAAGATATCTTCCAAAAGTCGATTAACCAAAGCCAAGACAAGCCGCGTTTTTCGTTCAACGAAGGCCCGCCCACAGCCAATGGCAAGCCGGGCATTCACCACGTGTTGGCGCGCACTTATAAAGACATCTTCCCGCGCTACAAAACCATGCAAGGTTTTTATGCACCGCGTAAAGCTGGTTGGGACACCCACGGCCTGCCAGTAGAGCATGAGATTGAAAAGCAGCTGGGTATTTTCGACAAAAAAGAAATCGAGAAGCAGATTGGTGTAGCCGAGTTTACCCGTCGTTGCCGCGAGTCAGTAATGACCTACATCGGCGACTGGGAAAAGATGACTTCGCGCATGGGCTTTTGGGTCAATCTCGAAGAGGCCTATTACACTCTGGATAATAACTACATCGAAAGCGTGTGGTGGTTGCTCAAGCAAATCTGGGACAAGGATCTAATTTACTCTGGTCACAAAGTAGTGCCGTATGATCCGCGCATCGGCGCCACGTTGTCGTCGCATGAAGTGGCGCAGGGCTATAAAGAGGTAGACGACCCTTCCGTCACAGTGCGCTTTAAACTTGAAGGTGAGGACAACATCGCCTTTTTAGTGTGGACCACGACTCCGTGGACCTTACCATCTAACCTACTGCTGGCAGTGGGCGAAGACATTGATTACGCTTATGTACAGCATGGCGATGAGACATTAGTTTTAGCCAAGGCCTTGCTCGGCGCGGTGTTTGACGAAGACCAGCCAAAGGTGATCAAAACGGTAAAAGGTAAGGATTTGCTAGGCCAACGATATACCCGCTTACTGGATTACCTGCCGTTGGATGGTGATGCGCAGGGCAACTGCTTTAAGGTGGTTGCGGCCGATTTCGTCAGCACCGAAGACGGCACCGGCATTGTGCACATCGCCCCGGCCTATGGTGTGGACGACTTGGAGTTGGGCAAACAGCACGGCGCACCGATTTTGCACGGCGTAGGGTTGGACGGCTATATGAAGGCCGACATCGCCCCCGCTGCTGGTTTGTTTTTTAAAGAGGCTGACTCAGTGCTAATCGAGGTGCTCAAAGACAACGGAGCACTGTTTAAAGAAGAGACCATTAGTCATAATTATCCTTTTGGCTGGCGCACGGGCGACCCGCTGATTTATTACGCTAAGCACGCTTGGTATATACGCACCACGCAAATTAAAGACCGCATGGTGGAATTAAACGAACAAGTGTCGTGGACACCCGAAACCATCAAGTACGGGCGCTTTGGTAAATGGCTGGAAAACAACATCGACTGGGCCTTGTCGCGCGAGCGTTTTTGGGGCACGCCGCTGCCAATATGGGCCAGTGAAGACGGTGACTACATTTGCATCGGCTCGTTGGATGAGCTGGAAGCCCTTACCGGTCAAAATCACCGTGAAACGGATTTGCATCGCCCTGCAGTAGATGAAATCACCTTTGAAAAAGACGGCAAGCTCTACACGCGTGTGCCAGAGGTGATCGACTGCTGGTTTGATTCCGGTGCGATGCCTTATGCCCAATGGCATTATCCGTTCGAGAACAAAGATATATTCGACGCACATTTTCCGGCCGATTACATTTGTGAAGCCATCGACCAAACGCGCGGCTGGTTTTACACTTTGCACGCGGTTTCCGCGCTGGTGTCAGATGAATTATCGTACCGTAACTGCATTTGCCTCAGCCATATCGTGGACGATAAGGGAAAGAAGATGTCCAAGTCGCAGGGTAACATCATCAACCCTTACGACGTCTTCGACACCGTAGGCGCAGATGCGCTGCGGTGGTATTTCCTCGCGCGTATTTCGCCGGAATCACAAAAGCGCATGAGCGTAGATATTGTGCGCGAAGTGGCGGCTTCCTTCGTCAACACACTTTGGAACAGCTACGCCTTCTTTGTGCTGTACGCCAACCTTGATAAGGTTGACTTGAGCCAAGACGTACCGATTAACAAACGCCCAGAAATCGACCGTTGGGTGCTGGCGTTATCGCAGCAAACGGTGCAAACCGTAACCGAGGCGTTGGACAATTATGAGCCCAAAAAAGCCGGTGAGGCCATCGAGTCGCTGGTAGACCAGCTTAGCAACTGGTATGTACGCCGCAATCGTCGCCGCTTCTGGAAAGGTGAAGCGGGTGACGATAAGCAAGCGGCTTATCTCACGCTGTACGAAGTGCTGGACACAGTGCAGCGTTTGATCGCGCCGTTTATGCCGTTCTTAAGCGATCATCTGTATCAAAATCTAGTGCGAAAAGTGGATGCGGACGCGCCTGAGAGCGTGCATCTTACCCAGTGGCCAAGTTTGGACGAAAGCTTGTTAGACCCAGAGCTGGTCGCGCAGATGGACGTGATTCAACGTGTGGTTGGCTTGGGCCGTGCGGCGCGCGAAAAAAGCGGCGTGCGGGTGCGCCAGCCATTATCGCGTTTACTGGTGCGGGTGCCGAACAAAAAAGCACAATGCGCGGTGCAACAGCACTTGGGCCAAGTGCAGGAAGAGTTGAATATCAAAGAAGTTGAATTTATCGCCCAAGACGCGGCGATTGTGACCTATGACGTGAAGCCTAAATTACCTGAGCTCGGTAAGATTCACGGCAAACTGGTGCCAGCCATCAAGGCGGCACTGGCCGCAGCGGACGGTGCGATGATCGCTGGCTGCGTGGCTGATGGTGAATCGTTTACCTTGGTGGTAGAAGGCAAAGACATCGAGTTTGGCCCAGCGGACGTGGTCATCCAAACCGCTTCGGCTGAAGGTTATGCCTCAGCGGAAGAAGGCGATTTTTTGGTGGCGCTGGACACCACCATCACCGCCGAGCTGGAGCTAGAAGGCCTCGCGCGTGAGCTGGTGCGCAGCGTGCAAGATGCCCGCAAAAATGCAGGTCTAGATATCGCCGACCGCATCGAGTTAGGGCTGGAAGGCTCCGATAAAGTCACCGCTGCACTTAAGCAGTATAAAGACAGCATTATGGCGGAAACGTTGGCCACTGCATGGGTAGCGGTTAACGCAGATGATAAAGACGCGCATATCGCTGATGGTGAGGCCGACGGTCAGAGCTGGCGCTTAAGCCTGAAGCGCGCTAGTTAGACAGGCATGAACATTGAGATATAAAGAGGAACGCAAATGGCGCAATACATGATTACTTATTTAGGCGGCAGGCAACCCGCCACGCAAGCAGAAGGCCAAGCCCACTTTGCTAAATACCGCCAGTGGCTAAACGCGCTGGGTGAAGCCGCCATTAGCCCTGCCAATCCACTGAGAAACACCCACACCGTTACATCGGATGGCACGGTGACTGAGCAAGGCCAAACCGGTATGTCGGGCTATACCATTATTGAAGCCGAATCGCACGAGGCGGCGATTGCAATCGCTCAACGCTGCCCGTTTTTAGAAATGGATGGTAGTTTGGAGGTATCGGAGTTGATGCAGATGTCGGGGTAGC
>CALIFM010000051.1 GCA_938021685.1 uncultured Gammaproteobacteria bacterium
TCTAATTTTCTAGGTTGCGGCACTAAACACAAGTTGGCACGTTTTTTGCTGTTTATAGATTAAGTGGCCAAGCTCTACTTGGCTGATTTACAAATACTGCGAGCAAAAACATGAAAATGATTACTGCAATTATCAAACCATTCCAATTGGACAAGGTGCGCAACGCCTTGTCGGACATTGGCGTGAAAGGCTTAACCTTGACCGAAGTGAAAGGCTTTGGCCGCCAAAAAGGTCATACCGAGCTTTACCGAGGTGCTGAATATACCGTGGACTTTTTACCCAAACTTAAACTAGAGGTCGCCGTACAAAGCCAACAACAAGACGCCGTGATCGAAGCGTTAAGTGAAGCTGCCAAAACAGGCCAGGTGGGCGACGGCAAAGTTTTTGTCTCCGACATCCTCACCGCCGTGCGTATCCGTACAGGTGAGCTCGACAACGACGCAATCTAACATTAACTAAGGAATTCAAAAATGGAAAACCATATTTTTCAATTGCAGTATGCCATCGATACTTTTTACTTCTTGATGTGCGGCGCCTTAGTGATGTGGATGGCCGCGGGCTTTTCGATGCTGGAAGCCGGCTTGGTACGTTCCAAAAACACCACCGAAATACTCACCAAAAACGTGGCGCTGTTTGCCATTGCTTGCCTGTGCTATTTGGCGGTAGGTTATGAGCTTATGTATGACGGTGGTCTGTTTTTAAGCGGCATTGCTCTAGATGGCGCGATGAATGCAGATACTTTAGTCAATCACGCATTAGCCGAGTCGACTGAAGCTAGCTTTGAAGGTGGAGCGGTGTACTCAAATGCATCAGACTTTTTCTTTCAGGTGGTGTTTGTGGCCACGGCAATGTCGATTGTATCCGGCGCTGTTGCTGAACGAATGAAGCTGTGGTCGTTCTTTTTATTCGCCGTAATCATGACCGCTTTTATCTATCCTATAGAAGGCAGCTGGACTTGGGGCGGCAAAAGCGTATTTGGTTTGTTCACGCTCGGTGATTTAGGTTTTTCTGATTTCGCGGGCTCAGGCATTGTGCACATGGCAGGCGCAGCAGCAGCCTTAGCCGGTGTGCTGCTTTTGGGCCCACGCAAAGGCAAGTTTAATAAAGACGGCTCAGCCAATGCGCTGCCTGGTGCCAACCTACCTTTGGTGACGCTCGGCACTTTTATATTATGGATGGGTTGGTTCGGCTTTAACGGCGGCTCCGTGCTTAAGTTATCTGACATCAGCAATGCCAACGCTGTAGCGATGGTGTTTTTAAACACCAACACCGCCGCCTCAGGCGGAGCCATCGCAGCGCTCATCACTTCACGCCTCATGTTTGGCAAAGCCGATTTAACCATGCTGCTGAACGGCGCACTGGCCGGCCTGGTGGCAATCACTGCTGAACCTTTGGCACCCTCTCCTCTAGCAGCCACTTTGATTGGTGCTGTCGGTGGAGTATTGGTGGTGGCCTCGATTGTCTTCTTAGATAAGCTCAAATTAGACGACCCTGTAGGCGCCATTTCTGTGCACGGTGTAGTCGGTATCTGGGGCTTGTTAGCCGTGCCGCTAAACAATCAAGAAGCAACTTATCTTGGGCAAATTGTTGGCTTACTCACTATTTTTGTATGGGTGTTTTGCAGCAGCTTACTGGTTTGGTGGCTAATCAAAATGACGTTCGGCGTTCGCGTAGATGAACAAGAAGAATACGAAGGTCTCGACATTGGCGAGTGTGGAATGGAAGCTTATCCCGAATTTACACGCTAAGTATAAGCGCTAAAAATGCCCTTTTTGTGAGTGTTGGCTGCCTTAACCGGCAGCCCTTTTTATATGTGCTTCATACAAGCCCTTAATACAAATCAATCGGGTCGATATCCACTGACCACTTTGCACTGCGGCTGATGGGGTTTTGTTCAAGCTGCGCAACCCATTGCGCCACCCAACGATTAAGCGCAGCACGGTCTGTGCAGCTGATCAGCAATTGCGCGCGGTATTTACCCGCCAACTTTTCCATCGGGCTTTTGCAGGCATCGAATAACAAAGCGCTCGGCGGCTGCAAGCGGCGGCCCATTTGTGCAGTGCGCTGCAATAAAGTGAGCGCCTTACTCGGGTGCGGTGAATGCGCCCGCCACAATGCCAAATGTACATAGGGTGGAAAACTAGCATGCTCACGTTCTTTCAATGCCGCTTGCGCAAAGCCTTGGTAGTCATGCTGCGCCACCGCTTGCAAGGTGGGGTGCTGCACATGACGGCTTTGAATCAGCACTTGCCCAGCTTTAGAGCGCCCAGCTCGGCCCGCCACTTGAATAAGCTGCGCGGCCAATAACTCTGTGGAACGGTAGTCATGACTGTGCAAGCCTGAGTCGGCATTGACCACAGCAACCAAGCTAACATGGTCAAAGTCGTGGCCCTTGGTTAATAGCTGTGTACCCACCAAAATATCAATCTCTTGGTCGTGCACGGCTTGCAAGCCTTGTTCTAGCGCTTGTTGGCTGGCCATTACATCGCGGTCAAAACGGGTAATCTTGGCTTCGGGGAAGGTCCGTTCTAGTTGTTGCTCGATGCGTTGCGTGCCTTCGCCCAAAGGCAATAAACCTTCTTCACCACACTGACCACATTGCTTAGGGGTTTGCGTGACTGCGCCACAAAAATGGCAATTCAATCGCTGCCCATGCTTATGCTGGGTGAGCGGTGCATCGCACCGCAAACACGGCGCAACCCATTGGCAATGGCTGCAAAACAGCACAGGCGCAAAACCACGACGGTTGATAAACACCATGCTTTGCTCTCCGCGCTTAAGGTTATCACCCAAAGCCTGCAACACCGGTTGACTTAAGCCTTCATCCGCGGGGTAATGGTTTAAGTCAATAAAACTCACTTCCGGCAATTTATCGGTCGCGGCGCGCTGGCGTAAATGCACTTGTGTATAGCGGCCTTGCGCCACATTATGTAAGCTTTCCAAGGATGGTGTGGCGCTGCCCAGCACAATCGGAATATTTAAATCACTGGCACGTTTGACCGCCACCGAACGCGCTTGGTAGCGAAAACCTTCTTGCTGCTTAAACGAGCTATCGTGCTCTTCGTCGACCACAATCAAGCCGACATTTTGCAGCGCTGTAAATACCGCCAAACGCGTGCCTAGCACAATCGGTACTTCGCCCGTAGCTGCTGCCAACCAGGCAAGGTTGCGTGCCTTATCAGCTAAGCCGGAGTGCAAGCTGACCACATTGTGAGCACCAAAGCGCTGAATAAAGCGTTGCTGTAATTGAGTCGTCAGTGCAATTTCGGGAAACAGTACCAACACTTGTTGCTCGCGCTCAAGAATGCGATCGATCAGCGAAAAGTATACTTCCGTCTTACCACTACCTGTCACACCGTTGAGCAAGGTACAATGAAACTCATCGCCGTTGTCTTGAATATTTTGTAATGCTGTTCGCTGCTCTTTGTTCAATACGATGGGACCAAGTTTGTGTAGGCTCTTATTAGAAGAGATCGAGCTTTCCAAAATTGTCAGCGGCAACTCAACTACCGTTTGGGTCACTAGCCTTTTCTCTAGCAAGCTCTTAATCAGGCCTCGTACATTTTTTATACTTGCCTGTTCTGATTGGCTTTTCAAAACTTCATCGCTTAAGCCTTCTACTCCAGCTGCGTCGATGAGTGCCAACAGTTTTTGCTGCTGCGGTGCGCGGCTTAATACTTCGGCGCCTGAATCTTTAGCTGCATGGTAAATCGTTTGCTGCGGCGCCGTTAGGCTTTTGTTTTGCCGCAGCCGCTTGGGCAATGCTGTTTGAATCACATCACCAATGGGGTGCTGGTAATATTGACTAGCCCAACGCAGCAGCTGCAACAAAGGTGCATCCAGTACAGGTTTGGAATCCAACACATTTAATGCAGCTTTGCATTTGACCCCTTTCGGCGGCGATGAGCTTAGCCTGACCACAATACCAACCAACTGCCGACGGCCAAATGGCACGAGCACACGCATGCCTTCATCAACCGGCTGCGGCAAGCTGTACTCATAGGTGAACAGCTGACGCAGAGGCACTGGTAAAGCAACTTCAATAAATTTTAGCAAAAGGAGCGATTAGCACTGATCATCGCCGCAATGTAGCATGGCAAGCTACAATAGCAAGCTTTACGGGCTCAGACTTGTGTCCACAGTATCTGTGGATAACTTTGTGCATAAACACAGCACTATGTTGGTTTTTGGTGATCTTAACTTGCATTCACGCCAGCTGATTAAAAATTAAGCAATTCACATTGTTTTGTTTTAATTCAACAGTTTAAATCGTATTTGTTGTGTCGTTTTACAAGGTTTAATGGTAAGTTGTGTGGTTTACGTAAATGGACCTAGCTATTGTGAATAAAATAGGTTTGTCAACAAAAAATTGCGTTTTTTTCGCAAAATAAAAGGCATTTTAAAATCAGCAACTTAAGTCTCGAGACTCTTGCCGGTCAATTACAATACTGCCCAAAAGCTAAACTAGCTATTCAGCGATACCTCCGTCTTGATGTGCGCGATCTCTTGGCCAAGCGGTGATAATGGCCTGCACTAAGGTGGCCAACGGAATGGCAAAAAACACCCCCCACAAACCCCACAAGCCACCAAACAATAAAATGGCAACAATAATCGCGATGGGGTGAATGTTCACCACTTCAGAAAATAATAACGGCACCAGCAAGTTGCCGTCCAATGCTTGAATAATCAAGTAGGCAATCATCAAATACATAAACGGCGTCGACCAGCCCCACTGAAACCACGCCACCAAAGCCACCGGGATGGTAACCACCGCCGCGCCAATATAAGGGATGATCACCGACAAGGCCACTAGCACCGCCAGCAGCAAGGCCCATTGCAAGCCCATATAAGTGAAGGTGAGAATACAGGCTGTAAACACTATCAAAATTTCCCAAAACTTACCGCGGATGTAATTGCCGATTTTAAGGTCGACATCGCTCCATACTTGCTTAGCCAATTGTTGCTCTTTAGGCAAGAAGCTCTGCCCCCAGTTAATAATTTTGCGTTTGTCTTTTAAGAAGAAGAACACCAAAATCGGCACTAATACGAAATAGATCAAGATCGAGATCACGCCTGTTACCGACGATAATGACAAGGTAAGAATTTTCTGTCCTGCTTCCGTTAGCTCAGTGCGAATGCCACCGATCATTTCATTCACTTGTTTCTCGCTAAATAATTCGGGATAACTCTCGGGCAATCGCAGCAGCGCTTCCTGTCCTTGGCTAAGCATTGCCGGAATATTTTGCACCATCTCCTTCGACTGATTAAACAGCAATGGCAATAAGGCAAAGATCAGCACCAGAATAAATAGGATAAAGGCCACAAACACAATGGTGATAGCCACAATACGCGGCAAACGCAGCTTCTGCACATACTTAACAATACCTTCTAACAAATAAGCAATTACGATGCTAGCCAACACCGGCGCCAGCATATTGCCTGCATATAACACCACCAACAACACCGTGACCAAAGCCAAGGTGAGATAAACCACTTGCGGGTTATCAAACTGTCTTTTAAACCAAGCAGTGATGTTTTGCATATTGTTTATTACAAAGGGTTTATTAAGGAGAGCTTATAACAGGCTTTTATAGCAAGGGCGAAGTATAGTTTTACCAAGCACTAAGTTTTAACTAATCTTCAATAATCTCATAATCGTGGCTCATGCGCGCTGTTTTGCCTAGCATGATTGAAGCAGAACAATATTTTTCAGCACTGAGCTGCAAGGCCCGTTGCACTTGCTTTTCCTTCAACGCAGTACCGGTAATGATAAAGTGCAAATGGATATCGGTAAACACTTTTGGATCTTCATCGGCCCGCTCCGCAGTGACTTCTACTTTGCAATCTGTTACTTGCTGGCGGGCTTTTTGCAAAATCAGCAACACGTCAATCGACGAACAGCCACCCACGCCCATCAACAACATCTCCATCGGCCGTGGGCCTTTGTTTTCACCGCCCACATCAGGCGAGCTGTCCATAATCACAGTATGACCGCTGTCAGTGCTAGCCTCAAAAGCCAAGGTGCCTATTTTTTGTACGGTGGTCTTCATATTTAAGAACCTTTATTATATTACTTACTAAATTTAAGCAATTAAGCGCTGCAATGCCATACCTGGCTCGTCGTCACGCATAAAAGCTTCACCAATTAAAAAGGTGTGTACCTGCTCATCGCGAAGCAGCTGGATGTCTTTCGAGGTATGGAAACCACTTTCTGATACCACAATCTTATCGTCTGGAATCGTACCTAATAAATCAATAGTAGTTTGCAAAGATGTTTCAAAGGTACGCAAGTTGCGGTTATTAATACCCACCAGCGGCGTTTGTAAGCTCAACGCACGTTCTAGCTCGTGCGCATCATGCACTTCGACCAACACATCCAGGCCAAGCGCTAAGGCAGTTTGCTCAAGGTCGCTCATCAACGGGTCGCCTAAGGCAGCGGCGATCAATAAAATCGCGTCGGCGCCCATTTCTCGTGCTTCGTAAAGCTGATAGTGATCTACAATGAAGTCTTTACGCAACACAGGCAAAGCACAAGCATTACGTGCTTGTTGCAAATAAGCAGTACTGCCTTGAAAATATTTTTCATCAGTCAGCACTGACAAACAACAAGCACCGTGGCTGGCATAGCTTTGCGCGATTTGCGCAGGCTGAAAGTCTTCGCGAATCACTCCCTTGCTTGGTGAAGCTTTTTTAATCTCGGCAATCACCGCTGTTTGCTGATCTTTAAGCTTTTGTTTTATCGCGGCCACAAACCCTCGTGCAGGTGGAGCATTTTCTACGGCTGCTTTTAAGCTCACTAAAGGTTGCTGCTGGGCTCGCTGCCCTACCTCAACCGCCTTATCTGCGAGAATTTTATTAAGAATATCGTCCATTTGTAATTTTTACATTAAAAATCAATGATTTATGTTAAATTTAAAAAATTCTGCAAAATCTGATGGCCGTGTTCCGTGCTGATTGACTCGGGATGAAACTGCACACCGACGGTTGGGTGTTCTTTATGCTGCAAAGCCATGATCTCACCATCATCGGTGTGCGCCGCTACAGACAAGCAGCTCGGCAAACTCGCTTGTTCCACCACCAAAGAATGATAACGCGTGGCGATGAAGGGACTGGGCAAGTCTTTAAGCACACCAGAACCATCATGGGCAATCTTGTCTGTCTTGCCGTGCATAATCCGACCTGCTTTGATCGTCGTGCCGCCAAAGGCCTCACCGATGCTCTGATGGCCTAAGCACACACCTAGAATCGGCAGCTTGCCAGATAAAGCCTTGATAGACGACACCGAGATGCCTGCTTGGGCGGGCTCACATGGGCCCGGAGAAATCACCAAGTAATCCGGCCCCATGGCTTCGATGTCGCTCACACTGACTTCATCATTACGCACCACTTTTACTTCTTGCTGCAATTGACCAAAGTATTGCACCAAGTTGTAGGTAAACGAATCGTAGTTGTCTATCATCAATAACATGGGACAAATCGCGCGAAGCGTGGTTTAAAGTTTGTAGTCAGTCAATGAATAAAATAACAGCACCAAGTTTACAGCAATCGCTTGCACTGTCCCGCTTATATTTAGGCTTAACCCGTAATGCGTTGGTAGATTTGTGCTAACTTTTGTGGCAGCTTTTTTACGTCATTCAAAATGGTATAGCGGTGGGGGCCAAACAAGGTGGGTAGATAGTCTTGTGCTTGTTGATCAATCGTAATGCCAAAAGATCGCACCCCGCTGTTGTGGGCCTCGTCAATACTACGCCGGGTATCTTGAATTCCGTATTCGCCTTTGTAGCCGTCATAGTCATCTGGCTTACCATCTGATAACACAATCAACAACTTATGCTTGGCTTCCACAGCGCGTAATTGCACGGTTGCATGGCGAATGGCTACCCCCATGCGGGTATAATCTTTGGCCGATAAGGCACATATTTTGTTGGTGGTCAGCTCCCTATTGGTCTGTGCAAAGGTTTTAACAGGGTACATCTCACAGCGTTGGCGTGTTAAGCCTGAAAAACCGTAAATGGCGTATTGATCGCCTAAGATTTCTAAGGCTTCCACCATGAGCAGCAAGCTTTCACGCTCAGCATCATTTATCCAACCTTTAGTAGAGCCACTTAAATCAATTAGCAATAACACTGCAAACGAGCGTTCATTGCGGTTCTTGCGCATATAAAAACGGTCGCTGATTTCTTCACCTGCATGCAAATTCGCCTTCATTTGGATTACAGCATCGATGTCCACTTCTTCACCATCAGCTTGGTTGCGCTGCAGTTGCGGCTGGTCTTTCACCATTTCAAACACTTTGCGAATTTGCCCAATAAGATGGTGATATTTCTGTTTGGTCTGCATTGCAAACTCACCATGAGTGGGATAAACCTCTTTTTCCACCAAGCGGCACCAAGCTTCGCGGTATTGTTGTCGCTCGTGGTCCCATTCATCGTAAAAGAATACTTCGCCTTCATTCGTCACTTGCTTAGGCAGTTGTGCGCCTTGACTAGACGAGCTTTGTTGGCCACCCTCTTCCAGTGGTGCCAACCAATCATCATCCAAATCGTTAACATCTTGATTTAATGCTGCTTCTAGCTGGTTCATCAAATCATCCAGCTCTTGATTGGGCTTAAAATCACTACTTTCCTGCTGACCCTTCTCATCGTTGTTTTGTTGACGGTTGCGCAGCTCATCCTCTATTTCATCTTTACTAAAGCCTTGATTTAGCTTGTCTTGTAAACTTTGCATAAGCGCTTCTTGCCGATTTTGAAACTGCAGCTCCACCCCATTTAAATCCAAGTCACCCACATAGGGCACCATTGGTAACGGGATACGCAGACTCAAAAGCTTTTTTAAGGCCGCTAAGGTGTCCTCTACGCTGGCCTCTGCTTCTAGCAAGGGTTGCACTAACACCTGCCATGTTTTGTCCACAGTAGCTTTGCTATGCAACAAGGACATTTCTCGGTATAAACCAGGCAATTCGCGCTCAATGTAGGCCATTAAGCGTACATTTTCCAAGGCTAAAAAGCCGTTTAGCACAGTGGCCTCATCCGCTTGGGCATAAAAAGCGGACAAGCGCTGCTGTAAAGAAAGCGAAGATAAGCGCGATTTTTTAAAAGTACCAAACCATGTTTGCGCCCACATAAAACAAGCCATCGCCTTATATAAGCTCCTGTTTTTCTGCTTATCTTTATAAACTGCTAAGCCTGCGGGCAAATACAGCACTTCCGTGTCAGTAAATTGGCTGCTGCCTACTTTAAGCTTGAGCTCACGCCCAGCCAAACCACATAAATATGGCGTAAGTATGCTGCGCATCTCCTCAAAGGTAACCTGTTGATCAAGTGCAACAAACCGCTTTTGAAAAGCGTTTACATCTTTTAGAAAGCGCACAGCTGGATACAAGCCTTCAATATCATAAAGCTGAAGCGTTTGTCCAATCCACAAACGTAAAGCTTTATCAGTCAACAAGCCTCGCGCCTGTGCTGCATATAAGCCATAGTAGTAAGCCAACTCTGTGTTACTAACTGAGATAACCTCTAACCAATGCAATGCAAACCGGCGGTCTTTTTGTTTTAGTGAGAGTATGGACTCTAATACGGGAGCCAAAGGCTGCCGAGGAGAAACCACATTACCAATTAAAGCGGCGATTACTTCCTCGACACCTTTAGGGTTAGTTTTACTAAGGGAGGAGTTTGTGTTCACGAAGTTAGAGCAGTGAAAGATTAAAACCTACCAATGTTTCACGTGAAACAATTAGAGAAAATAAGCTTTCGGTTCTAGTAAAGCTCCTTTTAATATTAAGCTCCGGAAAACATATTCGACATGGTTTCTTACAAACGCATTGGCATCACCAGCCACATGCTGTTTTTATCATCTGGTGTATCCATAACGCACACCGAATCTTTGTCTTTAATATTTAAGTTTACTTTCTCACTATTAATCGCCTTCAATGCTTCGATAATATAATTCACATTAAAGCTAGTAAGAATTTCTTCCTCGTCATATTCACAAGCGATTTCGTCTTCTGCTTCTTCTTGCTCAGGGTTATTGGTTGATATCTTTATGAGGTTATCAGCAAAACGTAGTCGCACACCATGTAAGCGATCGTTTGTTAGTACCGAAATACGCATCAAGGCTTCCAATAATCCCTGGCGGTCGACCAAAACCGTTTTATCCAACTCTGCATTTAGAATGGATTGGTACTCTGGAAAATTACCATTTATAAGCGTGGAAGTAATCACCGTATCGGCCACGCTCATGCGCAAATGTTTTTGATTTAACTCAATTTTTATCAATATTTGTGCATCTTTCTCTAATGCACTGTTTAACAATCGACTAATTTCCTGAATGGCTTTACGCGGAATAATAACCTGGCGTTTTTCAGGGTGGTTGGTCTCTAGCAAAGTCTCACTTTTAGCTAAACGATGACCATCAGTTGCAACAGCAATTAAGCGATTACCATCGATTTCTAGCAAAATACCATTCAAGTAATAGCGCACATCTTGTGTCGCCATTGAAAACGCTGTTAAATCTAGAATACCTTTAAGCTGTACCGCTGAGACACTAAAACGTTCTTCAAAGTCTACCGTCTTAAGAGCAGGGTATTCCTCAGCAGGTAATGTTTTAAGCGTAAAGCGACTTTTACCCGAGGTAACAACCGCTTTACCTTCGTCACTAGCATTAATTTTAAGCATCGCTGCCGATGGTAAAGCACGGCAGATTTCCAAGATCTTATTAGCCGATAAAGTTACTTGGGCATCACCTTGACCTTCCACGTTATCTATTAATTTATTTACTTCTACTTCAAGATCAGATCCTGTAATTGACAAAGATGTGTCTGTTTTATGAAACAACAAATTAGACAATATCGGTAATGTCTGACGTTTTTCAACTACGCTGCTGGTGGATGCTAAAGCGGGTAATAATAGATCTCTATTTATTTGTATGTTCATTTTTAAAAGCTAATTTATTACTATTATTAGTCTTGTTAATTTCTGTATAACTAATAATATTGTTTTAAATCAAATACTTATTGAAGTTTAAGTGCGCTTAACCTGTTAGTAAACTGTGTTTATATTGTGTGTATCTTTTACCCACAGTTTATACACATTCAGTTCACATTTTAAGTCCAGTTATTAAAGCAAGTATCCACTGCATGGTTAATTTTTTTTTTCGCCTAACCGCCGATAATTTTTTCTAGCTTTTTAAAGTCAGCCTCAAAGGTGAGGTCGGTTTTTAATAACTCTTCTACTTTCTTACAGGCATGTAGCACCGTGGTATGGTCACGTCCGCCAAACTCGTTACCAATTTTAGGCAAACTGAGGTTTGTATATTGTTTAGAAAAAGCCATTGCTAACTGCCTTGGTCTAGCAATGCTGCGTGAGCGGTTTTTAGAAATCAGGTCACTGATGCGAATATTGAAGTAATCAGCCACAATACGTTGGATATTGTCGATGGTGAGCTGGCGATCTTTGTATATCAGCAAGTCTTTTAAGGCGTCGCGAGCTAAATCGGTGTTGATTTCCCGATTGGTAAATTGTGCATAGGCAGAAATACGATGCAGGGCCCCTTCTAGCTCACGCACATTTGAATGGATGACATTAGCGATAAAAAACGCCACATCGTCACCTAGGTCTAGTTGTAACTTTTGTGCTTTAGTCTCTAAAATGGCGACCCGTGTTTCTAACTCGGGTGCTTCAATTTGCACGGTTAAGCCGCTGCCAAAGCGAGAAATGAGGCGCTCTTCCACACCGCTGATGGCTTGTGGGATGCGGTCACTGGTGATAATAATTTGCTTATGTCCTTCAAGCAGCTCATTAAAGGTATGGAAAAATTCTTCTTGAGTTTGGGTTTTGCCAGCAAAAAACTGGATATCGTCAATCAATAAAGCATCCAGCGAACGGTATTGCTTTTTAAACTTATCCATCTTATTAGTTTTCAGTGCTGCGACCATTTCCGCCACAAACACTTCCGAGCGAATATAAAAAACTTTCGCATCTGGTTGGTTATCCAAAATCAAATGGCCAGCAGCTTGCATCAAGTGGGTTTTACCTAGCCCTACTCCGCCATAAACGAATAGAGGGTTAAAGCCGGATGATGGGTTGGTCCCCACCTGCATCGCCGCTGCCCGCGATAGCTGGTTGGATTTACCCTCAACGTGGGTGTCGAACGTAAAAAGAGGATTAAGCGAAGTGCGAGAATCCATGGATGCAGGCATCGCAACTGTTTTTTGTTCTTGCAACTCGCTCTCGCTTGGATCTGGCTCGTAAGTACCGACGTCCAGCTCTAACATTGTGATTTGCGGATTTAAATCCAGTGCTACTTTACGAATATCATCCGCCAAATTACGTTTAATGTAGTTATATACGTAGCGATTGGGTGCCAACAATCGAAGCTTATTGTTGCTGATAATCGGCTGTAAGGGCAAAATCCAATTGTTCACCGTTTCAGAAGATACGGCTTGTTCTAGCTGCTCAAGGCATTGAGCCCAAAAAACATCGGTGGTCAATTTTTAATCACTCTTACTTAGAATAAACTTATTTAAGCGGCTTAATTATCTTAAATAATTGATTTTGTTAATTAAATAAAAAAACACAAACCCATAGCGGCTGCACATTCTAAGGGCTTGTGGATAAATTATCCACAGTTATGTTAAAAAACTTAAAACTTCTTTCGTTGCTCGAAAATAGAAGTATGTAAGGTCGATATCGCTTGATGCGTAGCGGAGGTTTCGGGCCAATTACGCAATAAGCGTCGCCAATCTTTGTTGGCAGCTTTATACCAGCTTTGCGTTTTTTTGTGTTGTTTGGCGGCGTCCAAATCAATCACCATCCAACCTGCTTTTTGCACAATAATATTGGTAGCTTTCATGTCGCCGTGGGACAAACGATATTCACGTAGCTTAGAAAAAAGACCAACAATGGCTTGGTGAAGCTTCATATCAGGGGAGGAATTGGCATCCACCGCATCGGATAGCAGCGACCCGCGCTCGTACGCACAAATATACCAAGAGCGTAGCTTTAAACCTGTAATGCGTTCTTGCACAAAGGCCACAGGCTCTGGGGTGGCGATGCCAGCGCTTAGATAGCACTGTGCCATCTGGAAGCAGTTTTGGGCGCGGCTAGTTTGTACAAAACGACGCACAAAGTGCCAAGGACCTTTTGTGTTGAAACGCTTGACCACATAGGCTTGCTGCTGGTGCTTAAGCAAATATACAGAAGTGGTGCCATCGTGTTTTAGGCATTCTTCAAAATTGACCACGCCCTGTGCAACTTGACGCAAGTCGTGATCGGAAAAAGGCGCCGCTGATGGCGCACGAACAATATGGTAAGCGCGTAGCAATGGCTTAGGTATTTGCTGAGCGAGGGTGCTGCACAGCTTTACGTTGCTTATGGCGCTTTTCTGCTTCATACACCTTAAGGCCTCGTTTTTGCACATCTTGCCAAAAGCTATGGTCAGCGACGAGTGTTTCAGCCAACGAACAAGCGCGATACGCTTTCATAAAGCGATAAAGGTCGCGCTGTTTTAAATTAACATCCAAGCTGGAGAAATACAGTCCGGCAATGTCTTTCACGACCCATCGATACGGCGTGCGCTTACGCAACTGCATGCGATGTAAGTCAATTAAGTACAGAGCGCTGTGCTCACCGGAAAGGTCACCCTTTCCATCATAGCCGCGCTTGAGTAAAAAATGAATCAAGTAAAAGTCGCGGTGGTTGGCCCCGCTGTTGTGCATATCACGAGCAATCTGAGCGAGCTTATCAATCAACCACCGTTTAAAACGAATCTCACTGCGGCTGCTGGGAGGGCGATGCTGCCACTTTCCGCAAAAATCTTCCAAGCTAATTGTGTCTTCTAAAGACTCGGTAATAATAAACGACTGCCGCTTAGCCGGGTTGCGGTTGGTCATGCCGTAACCCACAGGGGTGATAGTATCGATGCTGAGGCGTTTCAGGTGATGAATGCCATGCCATTCGTTTTGCGCACCAATAACGGGTTGTTTAAAATAGCTTAAATTTTTTAAAATCTCGCCCCAGCCCACGCCAGTATGGTTTTTTAAGAAGTAGCGTTTGTCGGCGTGACGAAAGCGAACGGTGCGTCGCCCGGGCGCTTCGCGAATAATGTCGCCCTCGGTGGCCATCACGCTGGCAATGTTGCCAGGCGGCGCAAATGCATCAGTCAAAGCCTCGTTCAAATACAAGCTATCGTTTTTCGGCAAGCGGCGGCTGGGTAAGGGCTTAGCGGTACGTTTATGTTCAACCCATTTTTCAATTGCGCGCACGGCCGTTTCAGGCATTATATACAGATCCGGGTTTTTGCCATAGCGAATGCCGTTCTCGCGCCACTGCTCTTTGGGCGCCACCAAGGTGTTGTGCAACACTTTGTTTAAAGTTTTTTGTACAAAGGGCGAATCCAGCACCACGCCCGCGTCAGCTAAATTAATGTGCGGTGCGTAGCCGCATACGTCAGTGGCGACGACGGGCAAGCCCGAAATAATAGCTTCTAAAATAACGGTGCCTGTGTTTTCGCTATAAGCAGGGTGAATAAGTAAGTCGCCTGCCAGCATCAGCTCGGGCACGTCCGAGCGCCCACCCAAAAAGCGCACGCGCTCTTTGATGCCGAGCTTGTTCAATTGTCGGTCAAAGCCTTCAATGTTGTCTTGACCCACCACAAATAATTGGCAGCGCTCTTGCAGTGATTCCGGTAAAGAAGCCAGCGCTTTAAATGCGCGGTCTAAGCCTTTAGTGCGGAAACCTGAGCCAATAAACAACATTAATAGGTCGTTATCCGATAGGCCTAGTTCTTCTCGTTTTAATAAGCGTTGTTCAGCATGGCCAGATTCAATTCGGCGGGTGATGTCCAAGGTGGGTGGCATCAATTCAAAGCGGCTTTCAGGTGTGCCATAATGTTGCTGATAAACACTTTTTTCACGTGACGATAGTGAAAAGATCATGGTGTCGCCTTGTGCGTCAAACACACTGCGTTCAAAATCTGTTTGATAATGATAACGCGGCGTCATGCGATATACTGGGCTATAGCGTGGCCTGGCCCTTGCTACGTAGCAATAATCGGCGCCGTAATAAATGTCCAGCCCTGGCATTTTGTTAAAGCCAACCACAGCATCGTATTGTTTATCTTTAATGGCCTCTTTAAACAATTTGTGAAACTGTGCATTGCGGCCATGGTTGGTCAGGCCTCGGGCACGTAGCACAGTTAAATTAAGTCCGTCTGGTTTATCCCCTTGCCACTTGGACACAAATACATCCACAGTGTGTCCTTGCTTTTGCGCCTGTAACAAGATGCGCAAAAAGTCGCGTGCTAAACCCGAATAAGGAAAGTAGTTATAGAGACAAAAAGCGAAATGCATAGCGGTAGCGGATACTTAGGCTTTAGGTTTGGCGAGCCTGCCAGGTTTTTTCCCAGTCAAGCGCACTTTGGCAAATAGTTTCTAAATTATTGTGCTTAGGTGCCCAACCTAGAAGCTTGCGAATCTGGCTGTTATCGGCAATCAGCTCTGGTGGGTCACCTGCGCGTCGACCAGATTGCTCAGCATTAAAATCTACACCGCTGACTTTTTTCATCATTGCCACGACTTCTTTCACGGAATAGCCCTGCCCATAACCGCAGTTTAGACTTTGCGATGTGCCGCCTTTGTTTAAATAGTTTAAAGCATCTAAATGCGCCTCGGCCAAATCTTCCACATGGATGTAATCGCGGATACAACTGCCGTCAGCCGTGGGGTAATCGTCGCCATAAATGGCCATTTTATCGCGGGCGCCTAGTGCTGTTTCGCAGGCCACTTTAATTAGATGGGTCGCTTCAGGTGTGGCTTGGCCTAGTTCGCCCGATAAGGATGCGCCGGCAGCATTGAAATAACGCAGCGCTACAAAACTAAATGGTTTGCTGCTCTCATCTAACGAGCCTGCGGCATCTTCAAGAGTCAGCTCGGTGATCAGCTTAGTATTGCCATAAGGATTA
>CALIFM010000052.1 GCA_938021685.1 uncultured Gammaproteobacteria bacterium
CAATCAGCAGCAGTGGCAGCAATTTAACGTGCTAAAAACAACTCATGCGAAGTGCGTGTTCTCGATGGCGAACTCAGCGGCAGTGATGACCATGCCTGAAAGCCATTATGATTGGGTGCGGCCAGGAATCATGTTGTACGGCGCATCACCACTGAAAGATAAAACCGCAGCGGATTTAAGCTTACGCCCTGTGATGCGACTTAAGTCGCGCTTGATTAGCAAACGCAGTTTAGCCGTTGGCGAGAGTGTGGGCTATGGCAGTACTTGGCAAGCGCAGCAAGCAAGTTGTATTGGTGTGGTTTCGGCGGGTTATGCTGATGGCTATCCGCGCAGCATAAGCGATCAAGCTTATGTGTTGATTGACGGCGTTAAAGCGCCAGTTGTGGGGCGAGTATCAATGGACACCCTGACTGTAGATTTGACGGCTGTACCGGCGTGTGGGCTTGGTAACGAGGTAGAGTTGTGGGGCGATAATTTACCGGTGGATACGGTGGCAAATTGGGCGGAGACAATTGGCTATCAGTTGTTGTCGAACGTTGGTCAGCGTGTGCCACGATTGCATCGCTAAGCATACAGATAGGTATAATTCAGTAGATATCATGAAGCTAGAGTGAGCTAAACCAAAGCATGGCAAAAACAAAGACGATTTATAGTTGTACAAACTGCGGCTCCGGTTTTCCTAAATGGGCTGGGCAGTGTGGTGAATGCGGTGAATGGAACACCTTAGTGGAGCAAGTAAAGCAGGGTACGTCGGTGGCCGCGCGTCATGCAGGCTTAACGCCTGACTCCAGTGTGACCGTGCTTAAAGATGTCGATTTACAGCAGGTTCAGCGTATTTCCACTCATAGCCCTGAATTGGACCGTGTATTGGGTGGCGGGGTAGTGCCAGGGTCGGTAACTTTATTGGGTGGTGACCCAGGTATTGGTAAGTCGACCTTGCTGACGCAATATATGGCGAAAATAAATGCCAGCCACAGTGTGCTGTACACCAGTGGTGAGGAATCGGCTCAGCAAATTGCAATTCGAGCCAAGCGCTTAGGCGAAGAGACGCAAAGCTTGAAGGTGATGGCGGAAAACCGTTTAGAGCCTATATTACAGGCGGCGCAGCGCGAACGGCCCAAGGTGCTGGTGGTAGATTCGATTCAGACGGTGTATACCGATGCGATTGAGTCCGCCCCCGGCAACGTGACCCAAGTGCGCGAATGCGCGGCGCGCTTGGTGCGCTATGCCAAGCAAAATGAGTGTGCAGTGATGCTGGTGGGGCACGTGACTAAGGAAGGCTCTCTGGCGGGGCCGCGTATTTTGGAGCACATGGTGGATGCGGTGCTGTATTTTGAAGGCGATACCTCCAGCACATTTCGTTTGATTAGAGCGATTAAAAACCGCTTTGGTGCGGTGAACGAGGTGGGCGTGTTTGCTATGATGGAAACAGGTTTGATGGATGTGAGCAACCCTTCAGCGATGTTTGTGAGTCGCTTTAGTACGGAGTCAGCAGGCAGTGTGGTGTTGGCCACGCAAGAAGGCTCGCGTCCATTATTGGTGGAAGTGCAGGCTTTGGTGGACCAGAGTGCGCATGGCAACCCGAGGCGTTTGTGTGTGGGACTGGAGCAAAACCGCCTGGCGATGTTGCTGGCGATTTTGCACCGCCATGGCGGCTTGATGTTGAGTGATCAGGATGTGTTTGCCAATGTGGTGGGCGGCATTAAAGTGACCGAGACGGCTTCGGATGTGGCGGTGTTGATCGCTTTGGTTTCCAGTTTGTTAAACAGGCCTATCGGTAGTAAACTAGCGGCCTTTGGCGAAGTGGGTTTGACCGGTGAAATCAGACCAGTGCAAAGCGGCTTGGAGCGGATTAAAGAAGCGCAGAAGCTTGGTTTTGCCAGTGTGCTGCTGCCCAAAGCGAACGTACCTAAAAAAACAGTGTCTGATATCAAGCTAGTGCCAGTGGGGCATATCCAGCAAGTGTTGGATTATTTGCAGTCAAATTGAACTTAAACTTTTACTTTATATTTAAAAAATGAAAAAAACTATTCTTGCTCCTGCTGTGATGGGTGCTGCTTTATTGCTAAGTGCCAGCGTGGCGATAGCAGAGACTGATCTAAATAACCCTGTGCAGAAAGAAAGTTATGCAATGGGCGTGATGTTTGCTGAACAGATTACACAAGGTTTGAAAGCCAGTCCTAATGAAGTTGATCGCAAAGTGTTGCTTGAAGCATTAGTTGATCAATTTAATGGTGCTGAGACATTAATGAGTGTTGAAGATGTGCGCGCGTTTTTTGCTGAAAAGCAGCAAGCGCAAGCAGAACAACTTAAACAACAAATGGGAGAAAATATGAAAGCAGGTGAAGCATTTCTAGCCGAGTATGCAAAAAAAGACGGTGTTAAGAAAACAGATAGTGGTATTTATTATCAGGTGTTAACTGAAGGTGATGGAAACAAGCCTTCTCCAACAGATACTGTAAAAGTGCATTACCGTGGTACTTTAAAAGATGGCAATGAATTTGATAGCTCATATGCACGCGGAGTGCCAGCAGAGTTTCCGGTAAACGGGGTTATTCAGGGCTGGCAAGAAGTGTTGCAGTTAATGTCAGTGGGCAGCAAATGGGAGGCCGCTATTCCATCGCAATTGGCTTACGGTGAAAGGGGAGCAGGAGGCGCAATTGGCCCCAATGAGCCTTTAGTATTTGAAATTGAGCTACTTGAGATAAAGTAATAGCAAGGCCCAGCTTGCCCTGTTTTGGGGCGCGATCTCTTAAATGCACCTTTGCGGTGCATTTTTTATGGCTTAATGAGCGGTAGCGTGCGAAAATAGCGCAAGTAAGGCCTTTGACTGCTGGGTAAAAAAGCGCTTGCTAGATATCGGTTAGATGTTATTTTGCTAATCGTAGTAAAAAATTTTATTTTATTTTAAAGTTGGCATGATTATTGCTACTTATTTATTGTAGATTAAAATCTATTAAGTGATTTAGATATTAACTTTAGTGTATTAACCAAATTTAAGAGGACTTATCATGTCTGCCAAAGACGCACTTAAAATGATCAAAGAAAGCGGCGCAAAGTTTGTGGACTTTCGCTTTACCGACACCGCAGGTAAGGAGCAACATGTTAGCGTGCCGGCTAAAACAGTGGAAGAAGACACTTTCACCTACGGCAAAATGTTTGATGGCTCGTCAATTGCGGGTTGGAAGGGAATTAATGAGTCGGACATGATTTTGATGCCAGATCCTGACTCTGCAGTTTTAGACCCCTTCTTTGAAGATGCCACTGTTAACTTACGTTGCGATATTGTTGAGCCAGCCACAGGTGAAGGTTATGACCGCGACCCTCGTTCGATTGCCAAGCGCGCTGAGGCGTATATGGCTAAGTCGGGCATCGGTGATGAGGCCTATTTTGGCCCTGAGAACGAATTCTTCTTATTTGATGCCGTGCATTATGGCTCTGATTTGTCAGGTAGCTATTGCGAGATTGATTCAACCGAAGCGGCCTGGAACTCAGGCAAGGAATATGAAGACGGCAATACCGGCCACCGCCCGGGCGTAAAGGGTGGTTATTTCCCTGTGCCGCCGGTGGATTCGCAGCAGGATGTGCGTTCGGCCATGTGCCTAGTGATGGAAGAAATGGGCTTGGATATAGAAGTGCATCACCACGAGGTGGGAACAGCTGGCCAAGGTGAAATTGGCGCGCGCTTTAACACCTTAGTGACTAAAGCAGACGAAGTGCAGGTTTATAAGTACTGCGTGCATAATGTGGCGCATGCTCATGGTCTAACGGCTACATTTATGCCTAAGCCGATTGTGGGTGATAATGGCTCGGGCATGCACGTGCATATGTCGATTTTTAAAGGCGGTGAGAATTTGTTCCACGGTGATCAGTATGGTGATTTAAGTCAAACCGCGTTGCACTATATTGGTGGTATCTTTAAGCACGCCAAAGCATTGAATGCCTTTGTAAACCCAAGTACCAACAGTTATAAGCGTTTAGTTCCGGGTTTTGAGGCGCCAGTGATGCTAGCGTATTCGGCGCGCAATCGTTCGGCGTCGTGCCGTATTCCTTATGAGGCTAACCCTAAAGGGCGCCGAATTGAGATCCGCTTCCCAGATTCGACTGCCAACCCTTATTTGGCGTTCTCTGCTTTATTGATGGCCGGCCTTGACGGTATCAAGAATAAGATTGATCCAGGTGGCCCATCAGATGATGATTTGTATGATTTAACCGCTGAAGAAGAGGCGAAAATCCCTCAGGTAGCCGCCAGTCTTGATGAGGCTTTGGAGGCGCTGAATAGCGATCGTGAGTTCTTGACCGCTGGCGGCGTGTTCAGCGATGACATGATCGATGCTTATATCGAGCTTAAAATGAAAGAGGTGCAGCGTATGCGCATGACTACTCATCCGATTGAGTTTGAAATGTACTATAGTTGTTAATTGGTGTTTAGATAATGCTTTGCCTCGCTATACGGCGGCAAAGCATTATTTTGTATTGATTGGGTCTGCACCCCGTGCTCGTTTTGGTGGGTGCATATCAATATGACTGATTCGGAGCGGCTACTTGATAGCATCACCTTACCTATTTTGGTGATCAATCGTGATGATACCGTCAAGTATGTCAATGAGGCGACGGAAGCTTTGTTTGGAGTCAGTCGCCATCGTATTAGTGCAAAACCACTCTCAACGTTGTTGGCGGCAAATGCTGATATTTGTGCCTTGGTGCAGCGTAGCTTTAAGCAAAACGACAGTTTGGTAAGTTTAGAGCAGTCTTTGCATTTAGTGCAGCTACGGCAAAGCCGCTTGGTTAATGTCAGCATCAGGCCGATGCTAAATGGCAATGAGGTAGAGCATGTGCTGTTGGAGTTAAACCCTGTATCTTTGCTGCAACAAAGTGCGCTGGAAGGCTTTGCTAAGCAGCGCTCAAAAGCAGCGCGCCATTTGTTACGCGGCTTATCGCATGAGATCAAGAACCCGCTAGGCGGTATTCGTGGAGCAGCGCAGCTGGCCCAGCGTCAAATGCAGCAAACACCCGCTTCGCAGGACATTGAAGAATCGATGCAGGTTATTATTCGTGAGACTGATCGAGTGAGTAATTTGCTGGATCGACTATCAGTGGCGGATAAGCGAATCGACAAACAAGCGCAAGATATTGAGCCGTTGTTGTTGCATTGCTTGCAGCTGATCAAGGCCGAGTGGCCGCAGCTTGCCTTACCGTCATCTTTGCAGCTTGACTGTGACCGTAGCTTGCCATGGATTGAGTTAGACGGTGAACAAATTACGCAGGCTTTACTGAATATCTTGAAAAACGCAGCGGCTTTTGCAACAAGAGAAACGAGCCCGGTCATTATTGTCAGGACACGCTTAGCGGACAATATTGGAAGGGCGTATTTAAATGGGCAAGCGGGGATGGCAATTGCCATTGAGGATAACGGCCCTGGGGTTGACGAAGCAGTTAAAGACAGCTTGTTTTTTCCGATGATTGGACAGCGAGAAGGCGGCTCGGGCTTGGGTTTAGCAATATCACAAGATATTGCTCGTAACCACGGCGGGGTCATTGATTTTGCCAATACCCAGCAGGGGGCGTGCTTTACCTTGTATTTTCCTTTTAAAGAACAGTCAAGTGAACAGCTCCAAGCGATAGGAAGGAATGACTGAAATGACTAAAAAGCAAGTTTGGATTGTGGATGACGATGAGTCGATCGCATGGGTGCTGAATAAAACCTTTATGCGTGACGACTTAGAAGTTTCGGTTTTTGATCATGCGCAAGCAGCGCTGGCAAACCTTGCGGTTGCGCCGCCAGATGTTGTGTTCACGGATGTGCGTATGCCGCAGATGGATGGCTATGTTTTGCTGGATAAGCTCAAGCAATCCTTACCTGATTTGCCGATCATCATCATGACCGCGTATTCTGACTTGGAGTCGGCGATCAGCTCTTATCAAGCAGGCGCGTTTGAATACTTACCTAAGCCGTTTGATATTGATGAGGCCTTACTTCTGCTTGAACGTGCCTTGGAAACGACTCCGCCTAATATGGTTGATGATGGTGATAAGGCTACAATTGCGAGCATAGGCACGCCTGAGCTCATTGGTGCCTCAGCGCAAATGCAGGACGTGTTTAGGCTAATTGGTCGTTTATCCAGCTCCAGCATTAATGTTTTAATTCGTGGTGAATCAGGCGTGGGTAAAGAGTTGGTAGCGCGCGCTTTGCACGATTCTAGCCCGCGTAAGTCCAAGGCTTTTGTTGAGATCAATACAGGTGCGATTAGTGTCGATTTGTTGGAATCGGAACTATTTGGGCACGAGCGCGGTGCATTTACAGGTGCTACGCAGCAGCGCAAAGGCCGGTTTGAGC
This sequence comes from uncultured Gammaproteobacteria bacterium, assembly GCA_938021685.1. Taxonomy (GTDB): domain Bacteria; phylum Pseudomonadota; class Gammaproteobacteria; order Arenicellales; family Poriferihabitantaceae; genus JAAELZ01. Next base: position 6,338 of record CALIFM010000052.1, read on the forward strand.
AAGCACATGGCGGCACCTTGTTTTTGGATGAAATTGGCGACATGCCGGCGGATTTACAAACCCGTTTGTTGCGGGTCTTGTCGGAAAAGCGTTTTTACCGCGTAGGCGGCACACAGCAGGTGGAGGTGGATGTACGGGTGATTGCTGCGACCAACCAAGATTTAGAAGCGCGGGTGGAGTCGGGGCAGTTCCGCTTGGATTTATTCCATCGCTTAAATGTGGTGGATATTCATGTGCCGAGCTTGCGAGAGCGTTCCGAGGACGTAGCCTTGCTGGTTGATAAATTTTTGGCTGATGCGGCGACAGAGTTTGCAGTATCGCCCAAGCGTTTGTCTAACGAAGCCTTAGAGCAGCTAATGCAGCACCATTGGCCGGGTAATGTGCGTGAACTGGAGAACTTGGTGCGCCGATTGACGGTAACTTGTGCTGGTGAGCAGATTGAAGCAGCTGATTTGCCTGCTCAAATGGAGGTGCAAGATCAGTCAAATCTGGCGGCGTATTCAATATCAGCCGATTGGCAGGGTTTGTTGATTAGGCAAATAGAGGATGAGTTTTTACAGGGCAAGACTGATGTGGCTGTGGGCTTGCAACCGCAGCTGGATAAATTGCTGATTGAAGCGGCATTGAGTTTTACTGATGGGCATAAACAAAAAGCGGCAAAGCTGCTTGGTTGGGGGCGCAATACCCTAACCCGTAAGCTACAAGAGCTAGATAAAGAGGCTAAAAACAAATGAAGAGACCGCCTTTGTTTTATTGGCTGGCATGCAGTGAACCAAGCGAGAATTACGTGCTTAGCGGCCCAGAGGTGGCGCATATTACAGGAGCTAAGCGCTTGCGCGAAGGGGCTGAATTAGATCTGACAGATGGATTGGGCGCGCAAGTAGGCGTATGTATCAGCGCGATAGATCGACGTAAAAAAACGGTTGAATTGGAGGTGCTCAGCAGATATCAACATCCCAAGCCAAAAGAGCACGTTATTTTAGCCAGCGCGGTGGCCAAAGGGGACCGCCAAGCAGTGCTAATTGATATGGCTACGCAGCTTGGTGTAAGTGAAATATGGCCGATTCATTTTGAACACAGCGTGGCTAAAGCCAGTGCGAATAGCCATGCGCGTTGGCAACGCATTGTTGCTGAGGCCGCCAAGCAGTCACGGCGGTATTGGTTTCCGGTGTTGCGGTCTGCCGATGATTTTGCAGCATTGCTTGAGCTGGGTCCGACAACTTGTATGTTAACGGCCGAGCAGGGCGGTGCACCGCTTACACAATTTGCCAAACAGATTAATGCTGCTTCTAGCATGGTGTTGGTAGTCGGGCCAGAGGCGGGCTTAAGTGCAGGAGAGTTTGAGGCTTTGCAGCAGGCAGGTGCCCGCTCGGTGAGCTTAGGGGTGCATATTCTTCGCATTGAAACGGCTTGCTCGGCTATACTTGCCGCTGTTAATCAACTGGCAAGCGCGGATGTCTAAGCACCCCCAAAATTTAGTTTGGATGGACCTTGAAATGACGGGTCTCAAGCCTGAACGGGATCGCATCATTGAAATGGCGACGATTATCACCGACTCACAATTAGAGATCATTGCTCAAGGGCCCGTCATTGCTATTTATCAACCAGACGACTTGCTGGCCGGGATGGATGCATGGAACACCAATACACACACGGAGTCCGGCTTGGTGGAACGGGTGATGCAGTCAGAATATGACGAAGCGATGGCTGAAAAAGAAACCTTAGCGTTTATCAAGAAATACGTGCCTGCCAATGCCAGCCCCTTGTGCGGTAATACCATTGGACAAGACCGCCGTTTTTTGTATCCTTACATGCCTACTTTAAGCAAATATCTGCACTACCGTAACATTGATGTGAGCTCGATTAAAGAGCTGGCAGCGCGTTGGAATCCCGACGTGGTCACTTCATTTCATAAGTATAGTACCCATAAAGCTTTGGATGACATTAAGGATTCGATTAAAGAATTACAACATTATCGTAAATATTTTATCAACGAAACCTGCACTGAATTCCCTGATTAGGGATTAAGCATTTGATGTTAAATGTTTTATCTAAAAAAAGAACACCATAGAATTAATATATAATAAGATTAATTTTGTTAAAATTTAAGCTGGACATCTTAGTTGGCTTTAATTAGTATGATTTATCCTAGCGTAAGTTGGACGATGAAGCCTAGAACGCCAGGAGGAGGGAGGAGGAGAAAAGCGATGAGAGTTGGTGCGGTTATGCATTA
>CALIFM010000053.1 GCA_938021685.1 uncultured Gammaproteobacteria bacterium
ACAACAGTTGGAATACCAGCCAAAATCTCTAGCCCTGGTTTTGCAATCGAGCGCATTGTATTGCCCGCATACTCTGATAAATAGATGGCCGACATTAAACCAAAAGGGATGGCGATAGCTAAGGCGATCAGCGATATTAAAAATGTGCCCGCTAGCAAGGGTATGGCACCAAATGAGCTGGATGAGCCTACTTGATCAGAGCGAATCGCAGTTTGCGGGCTCCAATGGGTGCCGAACAAGAATTCGGTGATTGGCACGCTTTGGAAGAAGCGAATCGATTCGAATAACACCGACATCACAATGCCAACGGTAGTTAAAATGGCGATCAAAGAAGCGACAATAAGCAAGCCTCGCACCGCGCGCTCAACGCCGTTGCGTGCGCGAAATTCAACTTTAACTTTTGACAGGGCGTATATTGCCCCGCAAAATGCGAGTAATAATATCAGTATGCTCTTGTAGAGGCGGCTGTTGGCTTTTAAGCCTTGATAATGCTGCACAAGCGCTTGCACTTCAGGCGTTGCTTCAGCTAATTCATCGAGGTCATCCAGCAGCTTGATTTGATTAAGCTGCAGACCTGTTTCAGCGCCGCTCCCTAAGCTTTGTCCGCTTACAGCACTCATTTTGCTTAACATCAGTTTGTTAAGTACCGTTGGCTCAAACGCAGTCCATAGCAATAAAATGAGAATAGCCGGTAAAGCACACCATAAAGCGGCATGAGCACCGTGATAGCGTGGTAAAGAGTGTAGTTTGTTGCTGCTGTGACTACGTCGAAAAGCAGCCGCACGTTGCTGCGCAAAAAACCACGCTACACAAGCGAGAACAAGCAAAGTAAAGGCAAGCGCAGCGAAGTTCATGTAAGGTAATCAGCAATTAGGTGGAATGATAGCCGTTTTTCAGTACCGACCTTGTGGTGTCTGTGTCTGGTCACGCATTTTAATGCCTATCAATATTTAAAAACAGGGCTTAAATTAAATCACGCGGCCAAATGACCGCGCGATTTTTTGCCTAAAAATTGCAGGCTTAGTACTGCAGTAGCTACATTGACAGATTGCTTAAGCCCATCACTTGCTCTGCCCACTCTTCACGCTCTTCGTCGCTTAGTGGAATCAAGCCCTTATCAAGTAAGTAACCGTCTTCGCCCATTGCATCTTCGCTGAAGAATTCTGCAGCAAATTCTTGCAGGCCTGGGATAGTGCCAACGTGAGCAGCCTTCATGTAGAAATACAAAGGACGCGAGATCGGATAGCTGCCATCAGCGATGGTTTCAAATTCGGGAGTTACGCCTTCAACTAACGCCCCTTTAACCTTGTCGCTGTTTTCTTCCAAAAAGCTAAAACCGAAAATGCCCAAAGCATCAGGGTTTTTCTCCAGTTTTTGTACAATCAAATTGTCGTTTTCACCCGCTTCGATGTAAGAGCCATCTTCACGTATTGTGTGACAAACTGACTTGTATTGCTTTTTGTCAGCCTTTTTCATTGTCTTGATGAAGTCATACTGATTGCAACCGCCTTCCATCGCTAGCTCAACGAACGCATCGCGTGTGCCTGATGTAGGGGGAGGACCCAGTACTTCGATCTTGGTAGCCGGTAGGTTTGAGTTTACCTCAGCCCAAGTTTCATAAGGGTTAGCGACTAAAGCCTCACTGCCGTCAGCAGCCGGTACATCTTTAGCCAATGCTAAATACAAGTCTTTAAGGCTAAGCTCAAACGCAGGTGTGTCTAAGCTGTTAGCAATTACGATGCCATCGTAGCCAACTAGGGCTTCCACGACTTCTTTTACACCATTTTCATGGCACATTTCTAATTCTGATTTTTTAATACGGCGAGAAGCGTTGGTCACGTCTGGTGACGATACGCCGGTTTCAGCACAAAATAATTTCATGCCACCGCCTGAACCTGTAGACTCAATTTTCGGGGTGTTGAAGTTTGATTTTTTGCCGAATGCCTCGGCTACAGATGTTGCAAAAGGGTATACCGTTGATGAACCAACGATGTTGATGGTATCTCGGCCTGCCGCGTTTGCTTGAGTTACGCTGGCGCTTAGTGCTGCCGCTAATACCAATTTGCTAAATTTCATGGTCATATTTATTTAAGTTTATTAAAAGAGAGAAATTCAAAACAAACACCTTAGTTTGTTAGTTTCTATGCGCACATGATAGTTTTTAAATATGACAGTTTGATGACAGCCTTTATTTTGCAAAGCTAGATAGGCTGAAATGTCTATAAGAAGCGCTTATAGCTTAAGGCAGCGCGATGCAGGAAATACAGCGGTAAACTCAGCGCCTTGGCCCGGCTTGCTGCTGATTTGCAGCTCGCCGCCGTGCTGCATCACGCTGTGCTTGACAATAGACAGACCCAGCCCCGAGCCTTTGCGCTCTTCTTCATTGCCATGGTCGTCTTGATTAATACGGTAAAAGCGTTTGGTGATTAGTTCAATGTGCGCTGCGTCAATGCCAGGGCCATTATCGCTGACGCGTAATAAACCCTGTTTAGCTGCATTTTGTTGCCAGCTCACTTTGATGATGCTGCCTTCAGGTGTATGTTTTAGCGCGTTTTCAATTAGATTACGGGCAATGCTTTTGATGTCGCTTTGTATGCCGCGCAACCCTAATTTTTTATCGAGCTTTAATTCAAAAGTATGGTCACCATTGCGCGAGTCGCTAAGCAAGTCTTCAATTAAGCCTGCCACGTTCACATCTTGTTCTTCGGCGCCTTCAAATTGGCCGCCTTCCACCTTAGATAAAGTGAGTAAATCATTAATCAGCTCCGCCATGTCATCGGTTTTGTCGCGCAATTGTTGCACTGATTCTTGCAAATGCTTGGGTAACTCTGGGTCGTCTTTAATGATATCAATGTACCCCGATGTGACGGTCAGTGGTGTGCGCAGCTCGTGCGAGGCGTTGGCTACAAAATGTTGCAAGGCATGGCGGGTGCGAATACGATCACTGATATCACGTGCGAGCAATAAGCGCTGGTCTTGGCCGTATAGGCTGACTTGAATGGATAAAGTTAAGTCTTGGTTTATGGGCGATTCGATTTCCAACGGTGCGCTTTGCAGTGATGTTAAGTGCTGCACAAATTCAGGTTGCCGAATTAAATTGGTGATTCGATAACCTTGGTCTTGCGCAAATTCGATACCTAGCAAGTGCTTTGCATGCTCGTTAGCCCATACGATCTCAAGATCTTCATTCAGCACTATGGCTGCATCTGGCAGGGCTAACACGGTGTCGCGGTAATCCTTGATCACTTTAGTGAAGCCTGTCTTGTGCTTTTTTTGGCGGGCTTTTAATTGCAACACCTGTGCAACGATTGATTCCCATAGGCCGCTGCTTTCGGGTGCAGCCTTAATTTTTGCACCGTCTTTGAGCCAGCTTTCAATTTGCCATAGTTTGAACAATTGCCAAGCAAGCATCAGGCTAATCGGTACTAAGGCAGCCAGCAGCCAATTGTCAGTGATGAGGCCCATGGCTAAAAGGCAAAAGGCCAGCGCCCATAAACGTGCTGCTTCAGCGTTCATGGGTTGAATGCAAGCATGCGTTTATTCGCTAAGTTTGTACCCTGCGCCGCGCACGGTGGTGACCATGTGGGCCAGTGCGTGTGGCTTGAGTTGTTTACGCAGGCGTAAGATGTGCACGTCCACGGTGCGCTCATCCAAATAGGCCGTGGTGCCCCAAACATGGTCAAGAATTTGTGCGCGCGACCAAACGCGATTGGGGTTTTTGATGAAAAAGCATAATAATTTGTATTCGGTTTTTTTGATTTCAATTTCTTGGCCGCCTGCAAACACAAGATGCTGCGCAGTATCCACTTTTAGCGGCCCAAATTCAATCTTATGCGCATCGCTTACAAATGTTTTAGGGCGTCTGCCCAGTGCCCGAACCCGCGCTTGAAGCTCAGCAATAGCTACTGGTTTGCTCAAGTAATCATCGGCGCCGGCATCTAAAGCCTGAATGGTGTCATTGGGCTGGTTTTTGGCGGTTAGCATTAGAATAGGTATAGTGGCAAAAGCTTGTTGGCGTCGTACCCAGTGTATGTATTCAATGCCGGAGGAATCGGGCAGCATCCAGTCTACAATCAGCATATCCGGCTCGTTTTCTAGCAATTGCTGCTTGGCTTCGGCCACATTGACTGCTTCTAGCGTTTGGTGTTGTTCGCGCACCAGTGCCAATTTCAGCATATCACGGATGGCTTTGTTGTCTTCAAGAAGTAAAATGCGCATGCGGTAGGGCGCTCAATGCAGCAGCTTGTAAGGATAGGCTGCAATTAAAGCACAGTTTTGTGTCAAATTGATGACCAAAATTGCCAGCGTTCAGCTAATCAACGGCTGCTCGAGTTTGCTTATAGCTAGCAGATATTTGAATAATCCAATTTGTTTGCTTTGCAGGTTTTGCGATACACTACAGCGCATGCCAAAAGCCATTCAAAACCCGCCCAAAAAAGCGGCGACGGCACCGTTGCTTGCTGCGAAAAATGATTTGCACTGTTTGGACACAGGGGTGTGGCTGCGCAAGGACAATAAAGCGCGTGAATCCATTAGCTATACCGATGGTGATGCATCAGAAAATGCCGTCTATGCTGCAATTGAAGCAGCCAGCGATCGCAGCGTGGATTCGCTAGAGCTGAATCGTGATTGGGATAAGTGGGCCCTGCAATACCATTTGGGTGGCAAACGTGCCAACATTTATCGAGGCCTTAATTTAAGCAAGGTGAAAACCGTGCTGGAAGTGGGGTGTGGCTGCGGTGCGATTACGCGGTTTTTGGGTGAGCAAGGCTTTGCGGTTGATGCTATAGAAGGCACTTTGCGCCGTGCGCAAATTGCTCGTTTGCGCACGGCCGATTTGCCCAACGTGCAAGTGGTGTCAAGCAATTATCACCAGTTAACATTACCCAAGCAGGCCTATGATTTAATCGTGTTCACCGGGGTGTTAGAGTATTCAGGCGCTTATTCAGATGAAGGCCTTAGTCCGGAGGCACAGCTGGCGCAAACCTTACAAAGTGCGCAGCAAGCTTTAAGCAAGCAAGGCGCGATCGTGATTGCGATTGAAAACCGCACTGGCTTTAAGTATGTAATGGGCGCCAGCGAAGATCACTTAAACGTGCCGTACATTGGATTGTTGGATTATCAAGAGCCTGCAACAGGCGCAATTAGTCGTGGCATCCGTACTTGGAGTAAACGTGAGTGGAGCGAGATGCTTAATGAGCAAGGCTTAACGACACACAGCTTTAGCTACCCTTTCCCAGATTACAAATTGCCCGAAGCGGTGTTGTCAGAGCATTTTTTGCAAAACACGCGCTACCCCGCGCAGGTGCTTAATGGCATTGAGTCACGCGAATATTATAAAGCTTGGCGGCCGCCTACTCCTGAGGCGATTTTTTGGAAGACTGCAGCTGATACTGGATCGCTAGGCGAGTATGCCAATTCGTTTTTAATCACTATTGCCAATCAGCCAAAGCGAGTAAAAGAACTGGTGAATTTTGATTTTGTACGTTTTGCCAGTTCGTCACGCAAGGCGAAGCATCGCTATCAGATTCGCAAAGCGGCTAATAGTGAGCAGGTGCAGCGTATTGCGCAGCAGCCTCGGTTGCAGGTAGATGAGCCACAGACCATGTCAGTCGTGTGCAGCGCAAAGCTAAAGGTCGAACCATATATCGACGGTTGTATGCTGCTGCAAACTTGGTTTGACCAGCTTAATGTGCAAGCTAGTTATGCGCAGCTGGCGCAATTGATGCGCTCTTATTATAGTTGGTTGCAAGCACGTTTTTCTGATGACAAGCATCCAGATTTGCTGGTGGACGCATTGCCGCAAAATATTGTTGTGACCCCAGATGGGCAGTGGCACTTGATTGACCAAGAATGGCAGGCAGCGGATGAAATTGACGCCGATTTGGTATTTTTTCGAGCGATGCTTAATTTTGGTTTGGCCGCGCGTGACAAATTGTTGTTTCTAGGTTTAGAGAATGCGCAGCATGGCGGCAATAATGCGCCTGATGCGCCATTAGCGCTGATCCTCAATTTAAATGATTTTATCCATTGGGCTTTTGAAGTGATTGGTCGACCATTGGAGGCAGCACGCCTGAATGGCTTTGTGCAATGGGAGCAGGCTATGCAGCAAGAAGTGGTGCAACCTGAGCAGCAACTGGATTTGCTGCATGTTTTGCACGAGCCGATGGTAGAGCATTCTAGCCATAATTGGCTGTTGGGCCTGCACCCTATTGAAGTGCAGGTGTTCTGGACGCAACTAGAAACCCATTGGCATAATGATCACTCGGTGCTGGCGACGTATCAATCTGAGCAATCAGGAGGGAAATCTATCTTGAGTGCGCGTGCGCAACTGCCTAAGATGATTATAGATCACCGCTATGTGCGTGTAGATCCCGCTAAAAATCGATTGATGTATCACGCCGGTTGGTTAGATTTTGACTCGCTCATGGTACAAGCTGTGTTGCCTGATAACAGTTTGCAACATGTATATGCGTTGCGCGGTGTTGATGAGCTTGTAAGTGCGACAAAATTTGAACATATTGAGGTCAGTGCTGAGGGCTGGTTAAGCTTTCGTGCCGATGACCCTAAAATATACATCGACTTTGCGCAAATTGATTGGCCTGAAGACGCCCAAGGTGCAGTGTTAACGGTGAATGTGAATGCGCCGTTGGTGCAGGATTACCCCAAAGTACACCATGCATTGGTAGGGGCTAACACTTTGCTGGGGCAACGCATACATGATCGTCACGCAATGCTAGAAATACAAAGCGATAAAATCGCGCAAACGGCCGAGCAATTAAAAGCCTTACAAGATGAGGTGCAGGCCTTGCAGCAACAGCGAGATACATTGGATTCGACGCCTTCTAAGTCGCCTTCGGCGTGGGAAAAAGTAAAAAAGCGATTTGTTTAGGTGGCTTCAATGAATCGGGGCCGCTATAATTGCGCGCTTGAACCACGCTACGTGGGTTTGAACAGTTTTTAGTTTTTGACAGACTTTAAATATAGCGAATAAACGTGTTAGCTAATTATTTACCTATACTTATCTTTATTGGCGTGGGCATTTTTGTCGGCGTTGCCGCCATTGGTGCGGGTATGCTGTTGTCGCCGAATCGACCCGATGCACAGAAGCTCTCACCTTATGAGTGCGGCTTTGAAGCTTTTGAGGACGCGCGTAGTAAATTTGATGTGCGCTTTTATTTGGTCGCTATTCTATTTATCATCTTTGACTTAGAAATCGCCTTTTTATTTCCTTGGGCGGTAGTGATGGAAGAAGTAGGCTTGTTTGGCTTTTGGGCCATGACCTTATTTTTGGTGGTGCTTATTATTGGCTTCATCTATGAGTGGAAAAACGGCGCGCTGGAGTGGGATTAAGCTCGAAGGCTTGGCTTGCACCTGCATTAATACTATTAGGCTAAATATATGTCATTAGAAGGACAACTCAGCGAAGGCTTTGCTACGGCAAAATTGGATGACTTGATCAACTGGGCGCGTACCGGCTCGATGTGGCCAATGACTTTTGGCCTAGCCTGTTGCGCGGTTGAGATGATGCAAGCAGGCGCAGCGCGATATGACTTGGATCGTTTTGGTATGTTGTTTCGCCCGAGTCCACGTCAGTCGGATGTGATGATTGTAGCGGGCACTTTAACCAATAAAATGGCGCCGGCGCTGCGTAAAGTATATGACCAAATGGCCGAGCCGCGCTGGGTGATCTCGATGGGGTCTTGCGCCAATGGCGGTGGTTATTACCATTATTCTTATTCAGTGGTCCGCGGCTGTGATGCCATCGTGCCAGTGGACGTGTATGTCCCAGGTTGTCCACCCACAGCTGAGGCGCTGATATATGGCGTGTTGCAGTTGCAGAAAAAGATCAAGCGCACTAATACCATTGCACGTGTTGCCTAGATTACAGGCGGTTTAACTTAAGATTTGTAAACACATGGCCACTTTGAACGCACTGAAAAAGCAGGTTAAAAAAGCTTTAGGCAAGCAGCAGCTTGGCAGTGTGCAGGCGTTTGATGAGCTGACGATTGAGGTTGGCGCTGACAATATCAAAGCAGCACTATTGGCACTGCGCGACGATAGCGATTGCGCGTTTGACCAAATGATAGACTTGTGTGGTGTGGATTACAGCGAGGTTAATCAATTTTCTGACGGGCTGTGGAAGAATGCGCGCTATGGCGTCGTGTACCATTTGTTGTCAGTTAAGCATAATCATCGCTTACGAGTAAAGACGTATGTGGACGGCGAAATGCCGATGGTCGATTCGGTGATTGATGTGTGGGCTGGGGCCAATTGGTTTGAGCGTGAAGCCTTTGATATGTTTGGTATTGTATTTAAGGGTCACCCTGATTTGCGCCGCTTATTGACAGACTACGGTTTTATTGGGCATCCGTTTCGTAAAGATTTTCCATTGTCTGGCCATGTTGAAATGCGCTATGACGAAGACAAGGGCCGTGTGATTTATGAGCCAGTGACCATCGAGCCGCGCGTACTAGTACCGCGTACTGCAGGTACTGACAAGGTATAAGACTAAGAACATGGCAGAGATTAAAAATTACACCATGAACTTTGGTCCGCAGCACCCTGCGGCACATGGTGTATTGCGCGTGGTGCTGGAGATGGACGGCGAAGTGATTGAACGCGCTGACACGCATATTGGATTGCTGCACCGTGGCACCGAAAAGCTGGCTGAAAGCAAACCATATAACCAAAGCATTGGTTATATGGATCGTCTCGATTACGTCTCGATGATGTGTAACGAGCATGCCTATGTAATGACCATCGAAAAGCTGTACGGTGTGACTCCGCCGTTACGCGCACAGTACATCCGTGTATTGTTTGATGAAGTGACCCGTATTTTGAACCATTTAATGTGGTTGGGCGCGCATGCACTGGACGTAGGTGCGATGACGATGTTTTTGTATTGCTTTCGTGAGCGTGAAGATTTAATGGACGCCTATGAGGCAGTCAGCGGAGCACGTATGCACGCCACTTATTACCGTCCGGGTGGGGTATACCGTGATTTGCCGGATGAGATGCCGCGCTATGATACCAATGCGCGTTTTGACGAGAAAAAAACCAAAGAGCGTAATAGCGATCGTGATGGTAGCTTGCTGGACTTCTTGCAGGCATTTACTGAACGCTTCCCCGGCTACATCGATGAATACGAAACTTTGCTGTCGGATAACCGTATCTGGAAGCAGCGTACTGTGGACGTGGGCATTGTTACGCCTGAACGTGCCTTAGCGCTGGGCTTTACGGGGCCGATGCTGCGCGGATCAGGTATCGAGTGGGATTTGCGTCGCAAGCAACCGTATGAAGTGTATGACAAGCTGGACTTCCTTATCCCTGTTGGCACCAATGGTGACTGCTACGACCGTTATTTAATTCGTGTGGAAGAGATGCGCCAGTCAAATAAAATCATGCAGCAGTGCATTGCATGGCTGCGTGACAACCCAGGTGAGGTGATGGCGCATGATGCCAAACTGTCGCCGCCAGCGCGCCATGATGTGAAAGGTGACATGGAATCATTAATTCATCACTTTAAGCTGTTTACCGAAGGCTATGTGTTGCCCAAGGGCGAGGCTTATTGTGCTATCGAGCATCCCAAAGGTGAATTTGGCACTTATATTATTTCAGATGGCAGTAATAAGCCTTACCGTCTAAAGATCCGTGCACCGGGTTATGCCCACATTGCTGCGCTTGACGAGATGTGTCGCGGGCATATGCTATCGGACTTAGTGGCTGTAATTGGCACGCAAGACATTGTTTTTGGTGAGGTAGACCGCTAATGTCAAATCAAAAAGGGTCAGCTGAGCAGAAATTAAGCCAACAAGCTTTGGAACAAATTGAACTAGAAGCGGCGAAATACCCGCCGGAGAACCGTGCTTCCACTATTATGGCGGCATTGACTATTGCGCAAGACGAACATAATTATCTCAGCAAGCCGCTTATCGAAGAAGTGGCGCAGGCGGTGGGCGTGCCAGTGGTGCGTGCTTATGAAGTCGCTACATTTTATTCGATGTATCAACACAAGCCTTGCGGTGAAAATGTCATCAAGGTGTGCACCAATATTTCTTGCATGCTACGAGGTTCAGACGAGATTGTTGAGCACCTGCAAAGTCGCTTGGGCATCAAATTCGGTGAAGTGACGTCAGATGGCAAAGTGGGTTTGCAAGAAGTGGAGTGTTTGGCTGCCTGTGCCGGTGCGCCGATGCTGCAACTGAATAAAGATTACATAGAAAACTTGACCACTGAGAGCATCGACAAAATCTTGGAGGGCCTGAAATGAGAAGACTGACCGAAGTGGAAAAAAAGCAGGTCTATGTGTGCTTGCCTGATCCTCGCGTGGAAAAGCCGTGGACATTGGCGGCCTACAAAAAGGCCGGCGGCTATAAAGCACTGGAAAAAGTGTTAAAGAAAAAAGTGCCGCAAACCGACATTCAAGAATCTTTGAAGGAAGGCAATTTGCGTGGCCGCGGGGGCGCGGGCTTCCCTGCGGGTGTGAAGTGGAGCTTTATGCCGCGTGAAGTGGAAGGCCCCAGCTACATTGTGTGCAACTCAGACGAAGGCGAGCCGGGCACTTGTAAAGATCGCGATATTTTGCGTTATAACCCGCACGCTCTAGTGGAAGGCATGATTATTGCGGGTTATTCGATGGGCTGCTCGGCCGGATATAATTATATTCGTGGTGAGTTCACTGAGCCGATTGCACGTTTTGAGCACGCGCTAAAAGAAGCGCGCAAGGCTGGCTATTTAGGTAAAAATATTTTAGACACGGGCTTTGATTTTGAGCTGCATACCCACTTAGGTGCAGGCGCGTATATTTGCGGTGAGGAAACTGCCTTGTTGGAATCCTTAGAAGGTAAAAAAGGTCAGCCGCGTTTTAAGCCGCCGTTCCCTGCGCAGTACGGTTTGTTTGGCCGTCCCACTACGATTAATAACACCGAAACCTTAGCCTCGGTGCCGACCATCTTACGCAAAGGTGGTGACTGGTTTAAGAAATTGGGCGTAGAAAACTCGGGTGGTAGTAAATTATTTTCAGTGTCGGGTCATGTAGAAAAGCCCGGTAATTTTGAAGTGCCGATGGGCATGCCGTTTAAAGAACTGCTAGAAATGGCGGGTGGCGTGTGGAAAGGGCGCAAACTCAAGGCGGTCATACCAGGTGGTTCGTCGGTGCCAGTGGTGCCAGCCAAGGACATGCTTAAAGCTAATATGGACTATGACAGCCTCAGCGAAATTGGCTCGGCCATTGGTGCAGGCTCAGTGATCGTAATGGACGAAACCACTTGCATGGTATCAGCGTTGCAACGTTTGGCTTATTTTTACCATGAAGAGTCTTGTGGCCAATGCACGCCGTGTCGCGAAGGCACAGGTTGGTTGTATCGCATTATTAAGCGGATCAACAGCGGCGAAGGCAGTATGCAAGATTTAGACACTTTGCTAGACGTGGCCAACCGTATTGAAGGGCGCACCATTTGTGCATTAGGCGATGCGGCGGCGTGGCCAGTGCAAAGCTTTTTGAAACACTTTAGGCACGAGTTTGAGGCGAAAATTAAAGTCGCCAGCTCGCAGGCAGCCTAGTGTGAGCATGGGGCCGAAAGAGATAATCGAAAGCTTATAAAGACATGGCGACTGTAAAGATTAACGTTGATGGTCAAGAGCTAGAAGCTGAAGCTGGGCAGATGCTGATTGAGGTGACAGATGATGCGGGCATTCATATTCCGCGTTTTTGTTATCATGAAAAGCTATCAGTGGCAGCGAATTGCCGCATGTGTTTGGTGGAAGTCGAGCGTGCTCCTAAGCCCTTGCCTGCCTGCGCAACACCAGTGATGGATGGCATGGTGGTACAAACGCAGTCGGAGCTAGCGAAGACTGCACAAGAAGGCACGATGGAGTTCTTGCTGATTAATCATCCCTTGGATTGCCCAATTTGTGACCAAGGCGGCGAATGTCCATTGCAAGATCAGTCTGTGGGGTATGGCAAAAACGGTTCACGTTATCAAGAAACTAAACGCCAAGTTAGCAGTGATGATATTGGCCCGTTAGTGGCGACATGGATGACTCGTTGTATTCATTGTACGCGTTGCGTACGCTTTGGCGAAGAAATTGCAGGTGTGATGGAGTTGGGCATGATTGGCCGCGGTGAGCACTCGGAAATTGCTACCTTTCCTGATTACGATGCGCCAGCTGACCCGAACGCCAAGCGTGCTAGCGCGGCATTGTCATCTAGCGAACCAAACCGATTTGGTGTGGATCATGATGCCCAAGACGACAGCCATGGTCATGGTGACGTAGATGCTTTTTTGAGTAATTCGATGGATTCTGAATTATCCGGTAATGTCATTGAACTTTGTCCAGTGGGCGCATTGACAGCCAAGCCGTCGAAATACGCGGGCCGTTCGTGGGAGTTACAAAATCACGCATCGGTTAGTCCACATGATTGCGTGGGATCAAATTTAAATATCCAAACCTTGCGCGGTGAAATCAAGCGCAGCGTGGTGCGTGATAATGAGCGTGTAAATGGTTGTTGGCTATCGGACCGCGACCGTTATAGTTATGAAGCGGCACTAAGCGAGCAGCGCTTGCTGAAGCCGATGATTAAAGACGACGAAGGTTGGCGCGAAGTGGAATGGGATGCAGCATTGAAGCATGCCGCCGCTGGCATAAAAGCAGTAATTAGCAGCACGACCCCTGAATTAGTGGGCGCGCTCGGCAGCCCAAGTGCCAGCGTCGAAGAACTGTTTTTATTGCAAAAAATGATGCGTGGTTTAGGTTCAAGCAATGTCGACCATCGCTTGCACCAGCAAGATTTCCGTGGTGATTTTCAAGCAGGTGCATATCCGGGATCTGAGATTGAAATTGCCAGCTTTGAAAAGCTAGATGCAGCGTTGTTAATTGGTTCCAATATTCGTAAGGAGCAGCCAATTTTGGGGCTCAATGTTCGACAAGCAGTGGTCAAAAATCAAGCCAAGGTGAGCGCGATCAACAGCGTGGATTACAATTTTCATTTTGATTTGGCGCATAAAGCAGTGGTGCCGCCATCGCAATTCGTGGCGCAGCTAGCTGCAGTGGCGGTGCAAGTGGCAGATATCAAGCACATTGACTTAGTTGAGTCAATTAGTGATCGTAGTGCTGAACTGAATGAAGTCAATCGCGCCATCGCACAAAGCTTGCTGCAAGAAGCAGCAGAAGATAAAGCCATTGTTTTTGGCAGTAGTGCTTTGGCTCACGTCGAGATGACTACTTTGTTGGCTATCGGTGAGTGGTTAGCTGAGCAAACGGGCGCCAAAATGGTGCAGTTGCCGCAGGGCAATAGCGCGGGCGCATGGTTAGCTGGCTGTGTGCCGCACCGTGGGCCGCACGGCGATAATGTCGCGCAAACAGGTCTTAATGCTAAGCGTATGACCAGTGAAACAGAAGCATTGCGCGCTTATGTGTTATACGGCGTAGAACCTGCTTTGGATGCACATCGCAGCGGCATGGCTTTAGCTGCGATGCAAGAGGCTGATTTTGTGGTGCAATGTAGCCCGTTTAAGAGTGAAGAGGCTATGCAATATGCCGACGTGCTGTTGCCGATTGCGACTTATGCTGAACAGTCGGGTACGTATATCAATTGTGAAGGTGCGGTGCAAAGTAGCCGCGCGGCGACTAAGCCCGCTGGCGAAGCGCGTCCCGGTTGGAAAGTGCTGCGAGTGTTGGCTAATTATTTAGATGTGGCTGAATTTGAGCATATCAGCCTTGAAGATGTACAAGACGATTATGTGCTGGGCTTTGAGGGCATCACTGAACAGCGCGGCATGGAGGTGAAAGAGGTCCCTGCGCTTGTAGATGATGATGCGATTAGCCGCATTTGTGAAACACCGATGTACCGTATTGACGAAACTTTGCGCCATGCAGTGGCTTTGCAGCAAACAGCTGACAACCCCGCACCTGTGCTGGGCTTGAACACTGCGACTATGCAGAAATTGGGATTAAGTGAAGGTGAGCAAGTAAGCGTTACCCAAGGTGCAGGCAGCGCCGAGTTGGATGTAGTATTGGATCTACGCTTACCTGATAATTGTGCTTTTATCCCCGCTGGTCATGTGGCTACCCAAGCTTTAGGTGGCGTGGGTGAGCTGCAAATTTCAGCGATAGAGATGGAGAAAAGCGCATGATTGAGTGGATTCACAACACCTATATGTCAGTGTTTTCGTTCTTGCCCGACTGGTTGCTGATTTTTTCTTGGAACCTCACTAAAGTCATTGCTATTGTTGCGCCGCTGATGGTGTGCGTAGCGTATTTTACTTTAGCAGAGCGCAAGGTGATTGGTTTTATGCAGGTGCGCACCGGCCCGAATCGTGTGGGTTGGAAGGGCTTTGGGCAGCCGATTGCTGATGCG
>CALIFM010000054.1 GCA_938021685.1 uncultured Gammaproteobacteria bacterium
AGCAATTGGCCCAAATACTTCTTCACGGTTAAGTCGCATATTGTTTTGGCCATCCACGAATAAGGCTGGCGCCATGTAATAGCCTTCGTGCTCGCGTTCTAAGCGTTCACCACCACATAGCAATTGTGCACCTTCGTCCTGCCCTAGCTTTAAGTAGTGCTCGTTTTGCTTGAGTTGCGCTTCACTTACAACAGGGCCAATCTGGCTGTTTTCATCCAGTGCATGCCCCACTTTTAAGGCTTCTGTACGCGCTTGCATCTTGTTTACAAATTCATCATGACGGTCTTTGTGCACAATCAAACGTGATGAGGCTGTACATTTTTGTCCTGTGCTGAAAAATGAGCCGTTAATGGCACAATCCACTGCTGTGTCCATGTCAGCATCTTTGTGTACATACAAAGCATTCTTGGAACCCATTTCTAGCTGTACCTTCGCCAAATTACTGATTGCATGGGCGGCAATTTTTCGCCCAGCATTAAGCGAGCCGGTGAACGTAACTGCTTGTACTTTAGGCGACGACACCATAGCATCGCCAATGCTCGAGCCTGCGCCCATCACCAAGTTGAACACACCTTCAGGTAGTTCTTGGCGACTAATTATGTCAGTGAACAAACAAGCTGTGGCTGGAGTCAAATTAGCTGGCTTCCACACCACTGCATTGCCATAGGCCAATGCGGGGGCAATTTTCCATGCTGCGCAGGCCATCGGGAAATTCCAAGGCGTAACCACCGCAATCGTGCCCATTGGCTCACGTCGCGCATCTACTTCCACCCCAGGGCGTACTGATTCGGCCACTTCGCCCATTTGGCGTAACACTTCTGCCGCATAGTAAGTGAAAAACTGGCCAGAGCGATGCATCTCACCAAAGCCTTCGGGTTTGGTTTTCCCCTCCTCGCGTGACAAAGTTTCGCCAATCTCACCAGCACGGGCCATCATCTCGTTACCAATGGCCATCAATACGTTGTACCGCTGCTCTAATCCCGTTTGCGCCCATTGCATTTGACCATCCTGCGCTGCAGTTAAGGCGTCATCTAAATCCTGTGGTGAGGCCTGCGCAAATTCACCAATTGTGTCGCTTAAATCAGACGGGTTTATGTTAGCAACGGTGCTGATGCCATCGCGCCATTTTCCAGCAATATAATTTTGAGTTTTCATGCACTTATAGAAGGTTTATTAGTTCAACCAAAGCACTGCGTGCTCTGTATCCGAAAAATCTACTGTTAGTATACCTAAAGGCCGAGTCAAATAGTTTTAGAAAAACTGAACCTTTATTGCAACAAACAATATTTACACCGCCTCAGCTAAAGCTGCTCTGAACTAAATGCTCGGTTTATAGGCTGTTACTTCAATTTCAACAAGCACATCGACTAAAAACTCTCCCACCAAGGCCGAGCGCGCAGGCGGCGCTTCAGGAAAATACACTGCGTAAACGGCATTAAACCCAGCAAAATCTTCTTTGCTCTTAAGCCATACCATGCTCTTAACCACATCGCTCAACTCACAATCAGCTTGAGCTAAGGTATCACGAACACCTTCAATACAAGCACGCGTTTGAGCCTCAATGCCGCCGCCCTGCATTAATTTGCCACCTTTAAATGGTAATTGCCCCGTAACAAACACGAAGTCCCCCGCACGAATTGCCTTAGACAGCGATAGAGTATCGCCACTCAATACCATCGGCTCTCCAATCACTATTTTTTTTGACATAAGATAAGGCCCCTATCTGATTATTTTTGTTATAAATTCGCTGGCGAAAGACGGATTTTGGTCACTATTAGGCAAGCCCAAAACCTGATCGCATAAAGTAGCGGCCTGCTGCTCGTTTAGCCCACTATATTGCAATAGGCCTTGTGCTTTTAAGCGCATCTGTTTCTCATCCAGTATTAGCTCGGGGTCACCTTTACAATCTTGCCTTGATGCTTGCAGCTGGACGCCGTCTTGTAAGCTAATCGCCACACTACTACCCCATGATTGCGGGTATGCAGCCTCATATAGATCCACCACTTTTACATCCACTTTATTACGCAATGCAGCGGTTTGCTCACGGGCGGCTTGATCAAATGAATTTAGTGTCACTTCCCCTTGTTGCAATGCACTAGCCACCGTATGGTGCAGAGAAAACTTAGCCTGATATTCATTTTGTGGGTTAGCTCTGTCACACACATCTAAGGCTGCCTGATAAGTATCAATTTGTATATGCTCAATACTTGGTTTACCACAGCTTTCCCATTGCGCATGCAACTCTAATGCACAATCAATCGTTGGATGCGTGTGACGGCAACTTGGCCACGGTTTTATTGAGGTTTGTAACAGTTGCCATGCACTATCTGGCTGCGCCAGAATTGCATCGGGTTGAGGGTCAGCGCACATGCCAGCGAACATGCCTTTTTCGCCTTCTAAAATTTGCGGCGAGCCTGTAAAGCCGTATTGGGCCATCTCAGCGGCTAACCAACCAGACTCAGCTGCGCGCCCTGCATGCAGGTGCTTACTCATCGCATCTGTTTGCATAAATTGCCAAAAGCCTGATGATTGCGTGCCTGCATTGCCCAAGGCATGTAAAGTTTGCTCATCATTAAGGCCCAGTATACTAGCCGCTGCCATTGCCGAACCATAAGGTCCACAAGTAGCGGTGTTGTCCCACACTTTATAGTGGGTGGGTCCCATGCCTGCGCCGATGCAGCACATCGCCTCATAGCCATGTAAAATAGCACCCAGCATTTCTCGTGGCGTGGTTTTTTGTTGCTCGCCCAGCACCAAAGCGACCGGCACCACCACACAGCCTGGGTGGGTAACCGACGCACGGTGCAAATCATCGGTTTCAGTGATGTGAGTGAGCGCCCCCAACAATAAGGCTTCGCGCCTGCTGTCCATGCTGCTGCCTTTAGCCCAGCTTAGCAAAATGTTACCCACTGGTGTTGTACTGCCTGCATACGCGGCGGCTAAAGCATCCAAGGCAAATATGGCTGCTGCAGCTAAATCTGCATCGCTGATAGGTTTACTGCGAATAAGCTTGATTAAATCAGCAGTGATACTCATGGCCTTATTTTACAATTCAAGCTAAAACCAAGTCGCCATTGATGCCTTAGCCAAGATTGCTTTTGCACGTAAATACACCGGCAGGTCAATCATCTGGCCATCCACATCCGCTACTGCCTTTCCCTCTTGTTGGGCGGCATCAAATGCTTCTTTTACTGCTTCAGCCCAATTTTGCTCAGCACGGCTTGGCGTAAAAATTTGATTCAATACTGCTAATTGATCTGGGTGAATTGCAAATGCAGCCGTTGCTCCTGCATCGCGTCCAAGCTGTACATTTTTCGCATAACTCCCTAAATTGCGATACTCGCCTATCGATGCTGGAAAACCCCATAGGGCAACCCCCATGCTGCCAGCAATTAAAGCTAGCTGATAAAAAGCATGAGCAATTAATGGTGAATTGGGTGCGCACTGTAAGGCATGGGCTAAATCTTCCGTACCCAATGTTAAGGCGGTTAAGCGTTGCGGCGCTGAATGGCTGCTACTTAATTGCAGCAATGCAGCTGGATCTTCTAGCATCACTATACATTGTGTATCGCACTGCTGGACTTTAGCCAAACTATCCAGCTTGGCACATATCGCAGCCAGCTGCTGCGCGCTTTGTAATTTTGGGAGCACCACTGCGCTGCATTCTCTAGGCAAATTAGCTAAGTCTTGTGCATAATCACTGCCGCTTTTTGATTCGTTATTCACGCGGACATATACGCCCTTACCAGTAGCTGCGACAGTTTGTGCAGCTTCTGCCAAATTAGCGCGCGCTAACTTTTTGTGCGTTGCAGCTACGCTATCTTCTAAGTCTAAGCACACTGCATCAGCTTCACTAGCAGCAGCTTTAGCGGCGAGTTTTAGTTGGTCTGCAGGCATAAACAAGACCGAACGTGGCTGAATAAATGCAAAATCGCTCATCGCATCACCTTGATGAATAATGGCCCAAACCTAATCATTTTCATCCACAAACTTCGCACTAGCTGTCATTGCTAAGCACCCTTCAGAAGTAGTCGCCCATAAGTGAGCACCATCTCCGCTATTGTTCAAGCACCCGTTCAAACTAAACGATTGTGTGTCAAACAAGGGACTAACAGCTTTAAAATTAAAGCTGGCGACACGCTTAGGTTGCTCACGCTGCAATAATTGTAGCAACAAAGTGGCGGTTAAAGGCCCGTGAAACACCAAGCCCGGGTAACCTTCTTTCAATGCAAAATCACGGTCGTAATGGATACGATGACTATTGAAGGCCGCAGCTGAATAACGAAACAACATCACTGTGCTAGGCTCGATTACTTGGTACCATTGCGCTGTGTATTTAGGCTTCGTCGCCCCATATTGAGTACTGCCCGATGCTAGTTCATCACGGTAGACAATATCGTGCTCTTCTTCAATGCACAAGGCTTGCTCAGCATCAAAAAAGCGATGCATAACGGTTATAAAGCACAAATGACCGCTACGGCCTTGTTTTAGTTTCACATCTGCAATAAGTGATTCCCTGTGCATTATTTCGCCTACATGCAATGGGCATAAAAAACGCAAACGGCCGCCAGCCCACATTCGCTTAGGTAAGGCGACGGGCGGCAAAAAACCACCCAGCTTAGGGTGCCCATCGTAATTCAGTGCATCAAGCGACGCTGAAGGCAATGTAAATAACCAGTGCCATAAGTGCGGTAATTGGTCACCTAATTTAGGAGCAACTTCCAAACTAACGATCGACTGCATCTGCGCTACACTACGCTCATCAAGCACCACACTGCTTTGCTCGGTCTTGCCCACCCATTGTTGCAGGGTATTGGAATCTAAACTAAGGGCTGTCGAGGCTGACATAATAGGCTAGGCGAACTCTGCGCGTATACTTTGTGAATGCTGGCCTGAACTAGGAACAGCTTGAGCAGCTCGCTCTGGCTCATCGTCCCATATAACCGGCGGCATAGGAATATCCAAGCTCGCTCCATGTGAATTGATAACTTCACGCCGCCGCAACGCCGTATGCTGGCTAAACTGACCCACGGAATTGAGCGCGCCAAAGGCAATGGATGCCGTTAACATACGTTGCCGAAATTCGTCCGCACTCAGCTCAGCGAGCACTGCATTTATTTGCTTATCCATCGCCTCGCAGTTCGCAACACGCTGGTTGTTGCTGGCAAATTGCGGTTCACTGGCCATACTGGCTTCTTGTAGAACGTCATTGCAAAACCGTTGCCACTCGCGCTCATTCTGAATCGAAATTACGGTATCTATTCCATCTTGCGTGCGGTACGCCCCATACGGTGCAATACTTGGGTGGCGCAGGCCTTGGCGGGTGGGCGGCCCGGCGCCGTAATCATTGTGAATCAACGGCACTGCCATCCATTCTGCAGCCACATCAAACAACGACACTTTCAGCGCTGCGCCTTTGCCAGTTTGCGTACGACGATACAGTGCTTCTAAAATGGCTGCATGTGCGCTCATCCCAGCGCCAATATCACAAACAGAAACACCAATTCGTCCAAGTTCAGTCTCGCTACCCGATATACTCACCAACCCCGATTCTGCTTGCACTAGAAAATCATAGGCTTTCATCCCTGCCATCCCTTCACTCTCGCCGTATCCGGATATATCACAGGTAATTAGCTTAGGGAGTTGCCTACGCAGCACAGCTGTTCCCAAACCTAAACGTTCAGTAGCGCCAATCGCAAGGTTTTGCACAAAGATATCAGCCTTGGCGATCATACGATGCAGCAACGCTTGGTCATCGGCATCTTTTAGATTGAGCTCTAAAGATTCTTTACCTTGATTTATCCATACAAAATAGGAGCTATCGCCTTTTGCCGCGGCATCATAATTACGTGCAAAATCACCACTTTCACGTTCAATCTTAATTACCCGTGCACCTGCATCAACTAAGCGCGCCGTGCATAAGGGCGCAGCCACGGCTTGCTCAATCGATACAACTAAACAGCCATCAAGGGGGCGATATGTTGAATTAGCCATCGAATCAGATCATCAAAAACTGCGAGGCAAGCCAAGTTCACGCTCAGCAATATAACTGAGAATGAGATTGGTGGAGATCGGCGCAATTTGATAAAGCCGCGTTTCCCGAAACTTACGCTCTAGATGGTATTCACGACTGAACGCAAAACCGCCGTGGGTTTGCATGGCCGCATCCCCTGCTTGCCAGCTGGCATCGGCCGCCAGCATTTTAGCCATGTTTGCTTCACTGCCACAAGCTTCACCTGCATCAAACAAATTTGCTGCTCTTTCAACCATCAAGTTTGCTGCTTGCATTTGTGCATAAGCTTTAGCGAGTGGAAACTGTATACCCTGATTGCTGCCAATGGGCCTGCCAAACACCTCGCGCTCGTTGGCATAAGCGGCTGCCTTTTCGATAAAATACTTGGCATCGCCTATACATTCAGCACCAATTAAAATACGCTCTGCATTCATGCCATCCAGCACGACCCGAAAGCCTTGCCCTTCCTCACCCAACAGGTTTTCGTATGGCACTTTTAAATCATCAAAAAACAGCTCACAAGCATGATGATTGATCATTGCATCAATGGGCTGCACGCTTAAACCATTATCGATGGCATCGCGCAAATCAACGATAAATGCTGACATTCCCTCGGTTTTTTTCTTGCACTGCTCTCGCGGCGTGGTGCGCGCCAGCATTACCATTAAATCAGAGTGTTGCACGCGACTGATCCAAACCTTTTGCCCGTTAATACGGTAATGGCCGCCTTGCCTGGTCGCAGTGGTCTTTAGATTAGTCGTGTCTGTGCCTGTACTGGGTTCCGTCACGCCAAAGCTTTGCAGGCGTAAAACACCCGAAGCGATATCGGGCAAATAACGCTGCTTTTGCTCTTCCGAGCCATGTTTTAGCACCGTGCCCATTACATACATTTGCGCATGGCACGCGCCCGCATGTGCGCCGCAACGGTTAATTTCTTCTAAAACCGCACAAGCTTCTATAAGGCCCAGGCCAGAGCCGCCATATTGCTCAGGAATAAGCACATTCAAAAAGCCTGATTGAACCATCTCATCTACAAACTCAGTGGGGTAACCGCGTTGTGCGTCTAATTCGCGCCAGTAATCCTCTCCATAGCTAGCACAGAGGCTAGCCACAGCTGTTCGAATTTCATTTACAACTGAGGTTTTTTCCATTTCAGAGTATTTTAGGAATGAACGTTTAGTATCGACATATTAGTTAAAAGCTATTTGAGCAAATTGCCTAAATCATTACTAGCCTTTTCGCCTTTAAAAAGCAGGTTTCACGATAGTCAGCCTTAAATTTAGTTTATTCAGCCTAAATAAACCTTAGTTATTCCAATATTTGTAGGCAAGCTATACACTTCTAACTTGTTAATTTTAGCTGTTATGTATCGTCATGCTTAGCTTACAAGCAAATCAAATTCAGCAATTTAAAATAGACGGCTACTTGGTGCTGCCACAGTTGCTACTCAAAAATGAGCACGAGGAACTTGTTGATTTAACGCTTAAGCAACTTAAGAGCAGTAAAAAACCTTATGAGTTAGAAGCTGATGTGCACTACCCTGGCGCACCTACTTCGCACAACGCACCAGGTGGCGACACCATTCGGCGCCTACTTAGTGCCTACCAGCGGCATACCCAGTATCAACAATTAGCGCAACATCCTAACGTCGTAAGCGGCATCAGCGATATCCTGCAAAGTACGCAATTATGCTTAAACCTAAATCACCATAATTGTGTGATGACCAAGCAACCCAAATTTAGCAGTGAAACATGGTGGCACCGCGACACCCGTTATTGGAATTTTAATAATAAATATTTAATTAACGCTTGGTTTGCGCTGCGCGACGAATTAAGCGCTAACGGTGCGATGAAAATTTTGCCTGGCTCGCACCGTTGGGAGGTGCCCGATGCAGCTTTAGATGAGCATCAGTTTTTAAAAAAGGACCACCGCTACAACCTAGAGCGTTTGAGCACCGAACGCACCATTGAACTGCAAGCGGGCGATGTAGTTTTATTCAGCGCACATGCCTTTCATGCAGCAGGCAAAAATACGACCAACAAAACCAAGCTCTCCGCGGTGTTTACTTACCACGATAAAACTACGGAGGCTATCGCTGGCAGCAAATCAGCTGCTTTGGCGCCTATTTTTCTTTAAGCCAAGTGCCTTCACCTACACAGTCTTTGCCCCTCTCTTTTTAAACGCCACTAGAATGATACCTAGAGTGAGCACCAAGATGCTAAGCCAGCCCCACATGCCCAAACGTTCACCCAGCATTAGCCAACTTAAAATAGACCCTGTCGCTGGCACAGCAGCTAAGAAAGCTGCGGTGGGCGCCGAACCAATGTGTCGCAGCGCATAAGCAATCAACAGTAGGCCAATGATATTGGGTACCATGCCCTGAAACAGCAACTGGAACCATAATTGATTGTTACTGGTTTGTGTCACACCTGAGGGCAACCACAGCCACCAAATCGGCACAAAAATAAGCGCATTGACTAATGAACTGCATAACAGTACTTGCGTTGACGTGATCGACCAAACCCGCCCCGCGACCAAATAAGCTGCAAAAAAAATGGCCGCAATGATAAACAAACCGTCACCTAGCAGGCTCCCCGCCAAAGAAAGCTGTGCTGCATCCAGCGCTGCTAGTATGGCGCCAAGAATAATCAGCACCACTCCTAGCAGCTGCCGTGCTTGCGCCTTTTCACCCAGCCAAAACCATGCCAACAGCAAAGTGATCGCAGGCAGCGCACCGTTCATAAAAATGCCGCCGTGTGCAGCTGGCGCATACTCAAAGCCCTTAAACACACAAAAGATGTAGATCGGCCCTAGCATAAATGCCAAGCTAACGATTTGTTGCCAACTTAAGCTGCGCCAAGGTTTGAAGTACCACAAAAAGGGCAAGCTCACGACTGCCGAAACGCCGTAGCGCATGGCCGCCAAGTCATATACTGTCAACGCTGATTGCGCGCCAGAGCGACTAGCAACCAGCCAACTAGACCACACTAACACAACCAAAGCGGCAGCCAAGTAACCGTATAGCGGTTTTGTCTCAGCGCTGCTGCGTGGTATCGTTTTAGAGGTTGCGTCAGCCATTAGCTCTTGATAGTGAATTCAATAGTTTAGCCAGTCTAATTGCCTGCGCTGTAACAGGCTTTAAAAGTATGCACCACCGTCTCATCGAACCACCCTTGCGCGATCACTTGTTGGCAGGCGATAATGCAATAAAATAAATCATAATAAGTAAATAATCACTGCAATGAATAAAACTCCTGACAATCCTACTGTGCCTGATGTTGATTTTGCCTTGCCCTTTGAGCACGATCCTGCTGCATCGTATACCATGCCTTCCGAGCTATACACCAGCAGCGCAGTACACGAGCATGAAAAAGCAGCCATCTTTTATCAAAGCTGGCAGTATGCAGGCCATCAAAGCCAAATTACCAAGGTAGGTGATTATCTTACTGTAAAAATCCATCAACAGAACATCATTGTACTACGTGACCACGACCAACAATTGAAGGCGTTTTATAATGTATGCCAACACCGTGGACATGAGCTATTGAGCGGCAATGGCAACACACAGATGATTGTCTGCCCATACCATGCTTGGAGTTATAGTTTAGACGGCGAATTAAAAGCCGCGCGCAATACTAATGAAATGCCTAACTTCAAACAATGTGATTTTGCTCTTAAGCCTGTGCAAGTGGAAGAGCTTTGCGGCATGGTATTTATTAATTTAGATCCGTTTGCAGAACCCTTAACAAAACAAGCAGTAGGCTTAGAGCAGGAGATTCGTGCCATTTGTCCTTCGGTCGATGACTTAGTGTTTGCTCAACAAGACGATTATGACGTGAATTGCAACTGGAAAGTAATGGTGGATAACTTCTTAGAATGTTATCACTGTCACACGGCCCACAAAGACTTTGTTGACTTGGTCGACATGCAAAGCTACCGCTCACAGGCCAAAGGCATCTATTCAAGCCACGTCTCAAGGGCGGCGCGCACCCAGCAATCTAAGGCTTATTATTTTAAAAAGGGTGAGGTAGATTTTGGCTATGCAGGTTGGTTTTTGTGGCCTAACACTACGATTTGGGCCTACCCTGGCGAGGCGAATTTATCGGTTTTACAAATTAACCCCGCTGGCGTAGAACGCACCATTGAACATCAGTGTTGGTTTACTCCAAGCACCAAACCCAGCAAGCAGCTTAAAGAGGCGATGGATTACCAAAAAGATGTGCTGCAACCTGAAGACATTGGCCTCTGCGAAAGCGTGCAACGCGGCTTGCAAT
Organism: uncultured Gammaproteobacteria bacterium; assembly: GCA_938021685.1. Lineage (GTDB taxonomy): Bacteria > Pseudomonadota > Gammaproteobacteria > Arenicellales > Poriferihabitantaceae > JAAELZ01. The sequence goes on from CALIFM010000054.1 coordinate 10,288, forward strand.
CGAAAGGTTACGACCAAGGGCGCTTTGTTGTCGACAAAGCACGCAGTGAGCTATCCGAACACGCAGTGCATCATTTCCAGAAAATGGTGGTCGATGCGCTACGTACAGCGTAACTTTTTATAAAGAGCTACTCGCTTACTGCAAGCAGCGTTTAACCCCTGACAAAACCGCTTGCATCGTCAAAAAATAGTCATCACCGCCCATTTGATCAACTTGCTGGGTGGACAAACCAAAACCTTGCGCCAAAGGTTCCAACTTTGCGCGCGGGTCGTTACGGAACAATAACAAACAACGCGCGGCATCAGCCTCATTTGCGTTCTTTGCAAAGCCTTTCTTTAATCGGCTCAAGCTAAGTTGGCCATCATGACCACTTTGCAGTGCCAGCGGCTGCAACAACTGTGCTTGATGCGCAAAGTAGTACAAAGCATCATGGTACACCAAAAACCGTTGCTTACGCAGTGGCGCCAGTTGCTCGTCAATATCTTGCCCTAAAGCCTGTAAACGTGTTTCTAGCTGCTGCCAATTAGCTTGATATTGCGATGCGTTATTCGGATCAGCCTGCATTAGCTGTTCAGTGACCGCTTGCATCGCAACAAGCATTAGCTTGGGCGAAAGCCATACATGTGGGTCATAATGAGCAGTTGGCTCTTCATGCTCTTTATGCTCTTCATGCTCTTTATGCTCTTTATGCTCTTTATGCTCTTCACTATGATCACCACCATAATACAAATGCTCCGTCAGTAAGCCTGCCAACTCTATTGAGTGCGCCGGTTTCAACCTGCCCTTCAAGGCTTTGGCAATCGGCACCTCAAGCCCTGGCCCGACCCATACTAGCACCTGCGCAGCGGTCAGCTTGCTCAAATCAGAAGGCTTAAAAGTATAATGATGAACATCCATATTAGGAGGCAATAGAAGCTCTGGTTCCCCTATCCCTTGCATGAGCTCGCCAACCAATGCCTGCAAAGGAGCAATCGACGCCAACACACGCGGCGCACCTTGCGTATTACTGCCGCTTGCTACGGCATTATTCATACCGACAAAAACACTGATACCTAGCATTAACCACGCTGCGATTTTACTGTTGTACTTTTTGATCATTTAAACAATTGTTATGTTATAACCTAAAGTGGATTATAATCATAATCCAGCCAACAAATACACCCAATACATGACTCATACGCATTCAAGCATTAATAAGCCCTCAGCCGAGCAGCGAATGCAGTGGGCCCAGCAGATCTGCATAGACAATAAAGCCCGCCTTACTGCACAGCGCGAGCATGTATTACGTTTAATTTTAGATTCATCCAAACCTATCACGGCTTATGAACTACTGGACAAGTTACGTCAAAGCCAAGCGAATGCTCAACCCCCCACTGTTTACCGCGCACTGGATTTTTTACTTGAACACAAACTTATTCACAAATTGCGCACGATCAATGCGTTTTATTCCTGCATTTGCCCTGGTGACAAGCACGCAGTGTTGTTTTTAATCTGCGATAATTGCAGTGAATCCACCGAAATTGTCGAGCCTAATTTAATGGGTCAGCTACACCAACGCATCACTAAAAGCGGCTACGTCAGCGATTTCCCGCTTCTTGAAGTATTGAGCACTTGCCCAAGTTGCGCAGCAGCCTAAGCACCCACTTATATGAATAACAAAAACACACTTATTCAAGCCCGAGATTTGACTGTGCTCAGTGGGCAGCAACGTATTATTGATGGTGTAAGCATAGACATTAACAAACGTGAAATTGTTACTTTAATCGGCCCCAATGGATCTGGAAAAACCACTTTAATCAAAACTTTACTGGACTTAGTTAAAGTCAATAGCGGCACCATTGTTCGTACGCCCAAGCTAAGCGTGGCCTACGTGCCACAACAATTACAGCTTGACCCGATTATGCCATTAACAGTGGAAGCATTACTTAAGCTAGAACACAATAATTTAGACGAGATTAAGGCCAAATTACAGCGTACTGGTGCCAACAAACTACTGCACAACCAAGTTAACCAACTATCTGGCGGTGAGTTACGTCGGGTTTTACTCGCCCGCGCCCTGCTTAAAAACGCTGAGCTGTTGGTATTAGATGAGCCTTCCGTCGGGCTTGATTTTACTGGGCAAGCCCAATTATATGAACTGCTCACCGCAATTCGTGATGAAACTGGCTGCGGCATTCTATTGGTCTCACACGACTTGCACTTAGTGATGGCCTCCACCGACAAGGTGATTTGCCTCAACCATCATATCTGCTGCGAAGGCAAGCCGGATGATATCAACCAACACCCTGAATACCTGCGCTTATTTGGCAACAATGCCGCAGCAATATCAGTATACAGCCACCACCATAATCACAAACACGGCCTTGATGGCAAAGTGTGTAACCATTAATACCAAGCTATGGAAGCCCTAATTTTGCGCGCTGCGCTCAGTGGTATTTTATTGGCCATCACCGCCGCCCCTATGGGCTGCTTTATGATGTGGCAGAACATGGCTTTTTATGGCGCCGCTATTG
>CALIFM010000055.1 GCA_938021685.1 uncultured Gammaproteobacteria bacterium
CAACAAAGAACGATTTTGCTGTAGCCTACAATAATAATGCACCGATTGTTGCTGGGGCCTATGACATAGATGGCAACCCAAGCAGCTTTAACAGCGCTGAACAGCTAGGCATAGAAAGGGGTTGGAGAAGGACTAGTGACGCTTTTGCAATTTATAATGTCAATGTGACAACCAGCCGTACTGTCTATAACAACACCCCGTCTAGCCGCCGACAGATGGCCATCATCACACCCACTGATGGGTGGTATACAGATACAAAGGATCCTGCTGGTGGCTTAGGCTATGTTGGCTCATTCGATGATAATAGGCCTGTGTGGGTGTTCTCCCACAGAGTTGGCTGGAGCCATAATATAGGGCTGGTTACCGCCCATGAATTTGGCCACGGGCTTGGTTTACAGCATGATGGTTTGTATAGTAGTGATTATCATTCTGGCCAACCCGATGGCTGGGGGCCGTATATGGGCTCGCCCTATAGTTCTACTTTTGTAACTTGGAGCAGGGGCGATTATGCTGGCGCAACTGAGACACAAGACGACCTAAATGTAATAGGCGCGCACTTGCCTTTCAAGGCTGATACGGTTGGCAGCAACTCTGATACCCTCGCCACAATTACACAGGCAAGCTATTCTAATACCACAGAGATAGGCCGCTATGACACAGACATATACAAGATATATTTGGAAGCGGGCCAACCACTCTCTATCAATGTAAGTGCATTAGAACAATACCCCTCATTAAATGTAGGGGCTAGGTTCTATTCACCGAGCGGTGTATTAACCTCCAGCGATTTACCACCTATTGATTCTGAGATCTATGCGCTCGCTTCTTTAGGCGCTGAAATTGATTATGTTGCACCTGAAACAGGCTACTATTATCTGCACGTGAAAGGTCATGATTATGATGGCGGACCTAGCTTTAACCATAGCCTATACGGTGTTGTGGGGCAGTATACTTTAACGGTAGAAACAGGCGATGTGCCACCTGCTCCTGTCGGCGGTGCTGATATAACACCTATTTTGCAGCAGTTATTGTTAAAAAACGAATGAAGCTTAGTGCTTGGAACACTAAATACTGACATATTATTTTTTTCTCTACCCACGGCTTAGTACGTACGCTATCGAGTCACTATAGCCGCGCTGTGAGACTAAACAGGCCTCCATAAATACAGCAGAGCGCTTCGAAAGAAGTGCTCAGAGGTGTTTCCGACCAAATAAAGGCTCTTGCCTGCATTTGCAATGCCCTCCTACGCAAGCCAGACTAATTTAACAGAATCGCTGAGATACGCACTGCTTGCTTCAACCGCCCATTTCCATAATCAAAGCCTACTGCACGTACGTAATTTGATCTTTACGGCCGCCAAGCTTATTCTTTCATGTACCACACAGGAGCACCGTATAATTTACTTAATCTAACGAACTGACTCCAACCCAATGGATGCCGTATTTTTTGATTTAGACGAAACCATTCTTGATCGCAGATCTTCACTCGTGGATTTCGTCACATGGCAAGCAAGCACAATGCTTCGCTCAGAAATTACCGATGTTGAGCAGTTTGTACGCAAGTTCTTAGCGCTAGATGCAAATGGACGCGTCTGGAAAGATGTTGTCTATCAATCACTCATTGACGCATTTTCGATATCAGAATGGTCGTGTAAGGAGCTTCTAGCAAACTATGAATTACGCTTTAATGAGTTTTGCAAGCCAAAAGTAGGCGCCATTGAAGCCATACAAGCCTTGAAAAAGAAGGGTCACAAAATAGGTTTGATTTCAAATGGAAAATCGCCCTTTCAGGAAAGAAACTTCACTGCATTAGGCATTGCAGATCTATTTAATACGGTCATCATTTCAGAAGCGGTTGGCTACCGAAAACCCGATAGAGAAATATTTAATCTGGCCTGTAACTCGATTGACGTTCTGCCCATTAACTCCATTATGGTTGGTGACAACCCTGAAGCAGACATCATCGGAGCAAATTTAGCAGGCTTATACACAATTTACGTGCCTAGTCACTATGGACAAGCTTGTGAACAAGCCAATGCCTGCTGCAAGCAACTCAAAGACCTCGCCGATCTAGTAGACGCTGCTAGCAATAAAAATCACCCCTGATCAGCATTATTTCTAAAGTCTGCTCAAAGTCAGCTAAAAACAGCAAATAAACTCTTTAAGCAACCATTACGACTGCGTTGTAAAACACCTAATTCACACTCTTATCATAGATTCTAAATTGCTGATTCGCTTAGATGAAGATTAGGTTTCTTCAGCCAATGCGACCCAACAAATCCTGACTGAACCATCCGAGCCTGCTGTACCTGTTTCCAAAGAGAGCCCACCAATCCCCACGCCAGAGCCATTGGATGTCCATCCCAGCCCACCAGCAATGCCATTGTTCATGACATCGGCACCTGCACCACCGGCGCCGCCTGCTACGCCATCTGCGCCGTCTTCACCGTCTCCACCCAAAATATCAAGGGCACCGCCACCGCCGCCGCCGCCATTGCCACCATCTAGGCTAACACCAATTTCGCTTATAGTGGTGTCATCGCCAGCTAAGCCGCCCATGCCACCTGTGTTTGAGCCATTGGCTCCGCCGGTGCCGCCTGCACCCACAACGACTGTCAGTGATGTCCCTGGTGAAACGTTGTAACTGGTGTTAGGAAGACCTTGGCCTACTGCGCCTGTACCGCCCGCACCACCGGTATTACTGTAGACTGTTCTTCCCTGAGGGGTGGGGCCACCGCCGCCGCCGCCGCCGCCTGCCGCCGTAGCCATGACAGCGATTGAATCTGTAACACTAGGCACTTCAAAGGTGTATGTACCCGCCGTTTCAACCGTCTGACAAACTCGTATAACTATAAATCCCTCCGGCAAACCGCCTTCTATCTCAAAATCCGTTACTACCTCTATTTCTAAAGAGTCACCTCCACCTACGAAGCCTCCATCACCTTCTTCCCATACGCCTAATTCGCCTCCACCAATTCCGCCTCCACCATCGTTTATGCCTGTTGATGCCTGCGCATGCGCAGGCAACATAACACTGGTCACAACCGGCACAGTCCAAGCACTTTGTAATAGTCTACGCCGCAAGTTTGAATGTTCCTTGCTGCCCTGAATAATAAATCCTTGCTGTTTGTTTTTCATAGTATTTGATCGCCTAAAATTAGGATATATGAATGTTAAGTAACATATTAATATTCCATTTTACCTTAATTATATTAAGTATGCCCATGAAATAATTAGTTATCATAACCA
>CALIFM010000056.1 GCA_938021685.1 uncultured Gammaproteobacteria bacterium
GGTGGTGGATGGTCATGTGCAAAGTATCAGCTTTGAAGAAACTAATGTGGATACCAATGGCAAGTTAACGGGCACGGGCCAGTTCTTTAGCTTGGAGGCGGACATGGTGTTTAAAGCGATCGGACAGAATTTTAGCGATAAGCCGTTTGCCTCTTTGAGTAAGCTTGAAATGAAAAATAATCGTATCAAAGTGGATGCACAGCGTAAAACGTCGGTGGCCAAATTATGGGCAGGTGGCGACTGTATTCATGAAGGCGAAGATCTCACTGTGGCAGCGGTGCAGGACGGCAAGCTGGCGGCGCGATCTATTAATCTTGCTCTAGCAATTAAGTCTTAGGTAAAGAGGGAAGTAACATGGCAAATTTAAAATCCAACTTTATTGGCATTGAGTCGCCTAATCCGTTTTGGTTGGCCTCTGCGCCGCCTACAGATAAAGCCTACAATGTCAATCGCGCTTTTGAAGCGGGCTGGGGCGGGGTAGTGTGGAAAACGTTGGGCGAAGATGGCCCGCCACTGGTTAACGTGAATGGGCCGCGCTATGAAGCTTGGCATGCTGGTGACCGACGGGTGATGGGTTTGAATAATATCGAGTTGATCACTGACCGGCCCTTGCAAACCAATTTAAGTGAAATAAAACAAGTGAAGCAAGATTGGCCTGATCGAGCGATGGTGGTGTCTTTGATGGTGCCGTGCGAAGAGCAGGCATGGAAAGATATTTTGCTGCAGGTGGAAGACACTGGTGCTGATGGCGTTGAGCTTAATTTTGGTTGTCCGCACGGCATGTCAGAGCGCGGCATGGGTGCTGCTGTGGGGCAAGTGCCAGAGTATATTGAGATGGTGACCCAGTGGTGCAAGCAGTATTCAAGCTTGCCAGTGATTGTGAAGTTGACCCCTAATATTACCGACATCCGCCATGCGGCGCGCGCAGCTAAGGCGGGGGGTGCAGATGCGGTTTCGATGATTAACACCATCAATTCGATTATGTCAGTGGATTTGGATTCTTTTTCGATCAATCCGTCCGTGGGCGGCAAAGGTACCCACGGCGGCTATTGCGGTCAGGCGGTGAAACCTATTGCGCTGAACATGGTGGCCGAGGTGGCGCGCGACGAGCAAACAGCTGATCTGCCGATTTCAGGTATTGGTGGTATTTGTAGCTGGCGCGATGCGGCAGAGTTTTTGGCACTTGGGGCAGGTAATGTACAAGTTTGCACTGCTGCGATGATTTACGGCTTTAAAGTTGTGGACGACATGATTGAAGGTCTGAGTGATTTTATGGATGACAAGGGCATGCAAGCGGTGGACGAGCTGGTCGGTCAGGCCGTTTCGCAAGTGACTGATTGGAAATATCTTGATCTTAATTACATTGTGAAAGCGCAGATTGACCAAGATAAGTGCATTCAATGCGGACGCTGTCACGTGGTGTGCGAAGACACCTCACACCAAGCGATAACTCAGCAGAAGAATGGTGAACGTCATTTTGAAGTGATTGAGGAAGAATGCGTGGGCTGCAATTTGTGCGTGAGTGTTTGCCCTGTTGTTGATTGCATTAGTCTAAGGCAACTCATCAAAGGCGAAGTAGATAAACGCACAGGTTTGACGGTATTAGATATTCATGGCGATTGGACTAGCCATCCTAACAATCCGGCGCAAGGGACTTAGCTATTGTTTGCTAAGCCGGTTCAGATGATCTTATTATGAAATTAGCCGCAAACTCTGCCTCAACCAGTAATGTACTTAGGCGCAAAAAGGGCGAGGCGCTGATCTTGCGCACGGCAGAAGAAGTGTTTGCAGATCGGGGCTTTCAAGGTGCCACGGTGACCGAAATTGCCAAACGTGCTGGTTTGCCCAAGGCCAATGTTCATTACTATTTTGCTTCTAAAGAGAATTTGTATAAGCAGGTGATCGATGATGTATTTGAGGCTTGGCTAAAGGCCGCCGAGCAATTTGAAGATTTTGACAATCCGCGTAAAGCCTTGACTGCTTACATTAGCGCTAAAATGGACTTGTCACGTGAGCGGCCAAATGGGTCTAAAGTATGGGCCAATGAGATTATTCACGGGGCACCGACGATTCATCATTATTTAAGTACGCGCTTGCAAGAGTGGTTGATTTCGCGTGAAGTTTGGATCAATCGTTGGATGGAGCGCGGCCAGATGCGGCCCGTTAATCCGCGTTATTTGATGTATATGATTTGGGCTTGTACACAGCATTATGCCGATTTTGATACACAAATTACTGCATTGAATCAGGATAAAGCCTTATCTGACGACGAGTTTGAAGTGGCTAAGCAAACCATGGTGGATATTATCTTAACAGGTGTACTGCGAGAATAAGTAATAGCGGTTGGGTATCAGCTGAAGATACAAAAAGCCCCAGCGTAGTGCTGGGGCCATTGCTTAAGCGATGAGCAGTTCCGCTTAATTTAGCAAACTTTTTTTAAGCGGGGATCAATACCTGATCAATGACATACACTACACCGTTGCTGGCTGGAATTGGGCCATCAACAGTTGATGGAGGTGTGTTAGTTGTAGCAGGTATTGCCGAAGCGGGTACCACGCCAGGTACTACGTGATGAAGCAGAATATCTGTCACATCTTGTGGGCTTAACGTAGGCAACACTGCTGCAATATTTTCAAATGCTGCATTGGTTGGCGCGAACACAGTAAATGGACCCGGTCCTGATAGTGTTTCTACGAGATCTGCACCTACAAGCAAGTCTACTAGAGTAGACAAATCAGGTGTTGCTAAGGCTAAGTCTACGATAGTTGAGCCGCTAGTTTGCGCGTGAGCAGGCAAAATGAGGGTGTCTACTACTGGTTTAGTCCACTGGGTGGCGGTGAATATGGCAGCGCCGCCCACTGCCGCTTTGGCAAACTTGCGACGTGGCAAGGTTTCTTGATGGTGTTGTTTGGTATCGTTATTCATTACAGTCTCCTATGGTCGTTTTGATATCAATGAGGCTCAGGGTGTAACCCGTTGCCAATAATTATATTTAGTTACTGTTTAAAGTAACTATGGTTATAGTAAAGCGAACAACATGTACAACTTGTTACCTTAAGATTAACTGTTTGTAATATTCGTAGCTTGTAAATGTGGATTGTGGAAAAGGTAGGTGAGGGGTGGTGAATTTAACGTGTCAGTTTGATCAAATATCTGCGCTTTTAGCTATTGAGGGGGAGTGGTGTAGACTGCTAGTGCCAGTATGGGCATTAGCGTTAAATTAATTGCGATCAACGGCATTTAAACCTAGCGTCCGGCGGTAGCTTGTGGAAGAATGCGCCGCTTCTTTTTGCCTGCCTTAGAAGCGTTACGATGTTCGAATTAATTGCTAAACAAGCTCCCGCCAACTTTAAGCACGATGTACTGTCTGGCCTCACTGTTGCCTTGGCTTTAGTGCCCGAAGCGGTTGCCTTTGCCCTAGTGGCCGGCGTGCATCCTCTGGTGGGGCTATATGCGGCGTTTTTTATGGGACTGATTACTGCTGCCCTCGGTGGCCGACCGGGCATGATTTCAGGTGCTACTGGTGCCATTGCAGTGGTGTTGATCAGCTTGGTGGTGCAGCATGGGGTGGAGTATGTGTTTGCTGCAGTGGTGCTGATGGGTGTGTTGCAAATGGTGTTTGGTGTGCTGAGATTAGGTAAGTTTATCCGTTTGGTACCTCATCCAGTGTTTTTAGGCTTTGTTAATGGCCTAGCTTTGGTCATTTTCATTGCGCAGCTTAAGCAGTTTCAATTTATTAACGCTGCAGGCGGTAGTGAGTGGCTTGGTGGTGGCGCTTTGGCATTGATGCTGCTGTTGGCTTTTATCACTATGGCCATCATCCAGTTTTTGCCAAGACTAACTACGTCTGTTCCATCGACTTTGGTGGCGATCATTGTGGTGAGTTTGGCGGTCATTTTGCTTAATCTTGACACTCGCACTGTAGGTGATATCGCCTCAGTCGCTGGCGGCTTGCCAAGCTTTCATATTCCGCAAGTGCCGTTTAATGTGGACACCTTGATGATTGTGCTGCCGTATGCCGCCATCATGGCTTTGATTGGTTTGATTGAAAGCTTGCTCACGCTTAATTTAATTGATGCATTAACCGATACGCGTGGCCAAGCCAACCGAGAAAGCTGGGCCCAGGGCTTCGCCAACTTAGTAACGGGTTTTTTTGAGGGTATGGGCGGTTGCGCGATGGTGGGGCAAAGCATCATTAATATCAAATCAGGTGGCCGTGGCCGCTTGTCGGGTATCACTGCGGCAGTGGTGCTGCTGCTGATTATTCTAATAGGTGCGCCGCTAATCGAGCAAATACCTGTGGCGGTATTGGTAGGCGTGATGTTTATGGTTGTCATTGGCACCTTTAAATGGTCAAGCTTGCGCTTGCTAGGGCGTGTGCCGGCCACGGATATCTTTATTACCCTTGCTGTTACGCTGACCACTGTATTGATTGACTTGGCGGCAGCAGTGATATTAGGTGTGATCTTGTCAGCATTGGTGTTTGCATGGAACCATGCTAAAGAGATCAAGGTTGAATCCTTTGTTGATGAAGATGGCATCAAGGTGTATGAGTTGTCGGGACCGCTATTCTTTGCTTCAACTCATAATTTCCAAGAGTTTTTTACCCCACGTGAAGATACGCAAGATGTGATTGTGGACTTTAAAAATTCGCGGGTGGCAGATCATTCGGCACTGGATGCGATTGAAAACTTGGCCGTGCGCTATCAACGTGCAGGCCGTAGGTTGCACTTGCGTCACCTTAGTCCTGAATGTCGACTTTTACTGAAAAAAGCAGGTGATTTAGTAGAAGTCGATGTAATCGAAGACCCAGTGTATTCAGTAGCTGCGGGCTTAAGCGCTGCTGAGGTGGAAGTGATCAACCAAAAAGCGCAGGCGGCAACTAGCTAAACAGGCTTTAGTGGTATTGAGACGGTTACTTTGTGGCTATCATTGCAGCCTGCATGATGTGCTTCAATAAGAATTGAAAACTAATCAAGGTTGGTTATAGTACTAGCTAATACATTGATGGTAAGCATCAATTATCAAGTTAATTTTTAGTTGATTGAGCATGATGAAAATAGCCAAAATTGAAACCTTCTGCACCCCTGATGTAGGCTTGGTGCGCGTGACTACTGATAATGACTTGCAAGGCTGGGGACAAGTATCTACTTATCATTCTGACATAGCTTGTACTGTGCTGCACCGTCAAGTAGCGCCGTGGGTGCTGGGCAAAGACGTGAGTAAGCTGAGTGCTTTGGGTGATGTGTTTGACTATGTGTTTGAGCGCGAACATAAATTCCCTGGTTCCTATGTTTGCCGTGCGGTGTGTGGGGTGGACACGGCTTTGTGGGACTTGCATGGCAAACTTCAGGAAAAAACTGTGTGTGAGTTGCTCGGCGGTACACCACGGCCACTGCGGGTATATGCCTCTAGCATGAAACGCGACATCACTCCAACAGACGAGGCTAAGCGCTTTGCCCGTTTGCAGGATGAGTTTGGTTACGATGCTTTTAAATTCCGTGTGGGCGCTGAGTGTGGGCGCGACCAAGACGAATGGCCCGGGCGCACTGAGGAGATCATTTCTGCCATTCCCAAAGCCGTCGCAGAGGGTACTGATTTACTGGTGGATGCCAACAGTTGTTATAGCCCTAAGCGCGCCATTGAAGTGGGCAAGTTGCTGCAAGACAATGGCATTATCCACTTTGAAGAGCCTTGCCCTTATTGGGAATACGAGCAAACTAAGGAGGTGACCGATGCGCTTGAGATTGATGTGACTGGCGGTGAGCAAGATAACAACTTAGCCTTATGGAAGATGATGATCGAGCAAGATACTGTGAATGTGTACCAACCCGATATCTGCTATATGGGCGGCATTGAACGTACAATGCGGGTGGTGAATATGGCGCTGGCTGCTGGTAAAACAATTACCCCACATGCAGCTAATTTGTCCTTAGTGACGGTGTTTACGCTGCATTTAATGGGTGCAATTAAAAATGCTGGGCCGTATGTGGAGTTTTCGATTGAAGAAGACGATTATTATCCGTGGCAATATGATGTTTATGACGACTTACCGGTGGCGGTGAACGGCAAAGTGCAAATTCCACAAGAGCCCGGTTGGGGAGTGCAGGTGCGGCCTGCTTGGTTAGATAAGGCGGCGTATCAGATGAGCCAATTAGACTAGCGCTTTGTGAACATCCTTTTCTCACTTCTTGCTGATTAGCTGGAAGCTGGCGGCAATCTGGTTTTGCTTAATCGTTTATGCTATTTTAGAAAGGCTATAAAAGATATATAAGAGCTAAAAATCACTAAGTAACCAGAGGAGAATACAATGAGAAAAGCATTTATAAGCTTGGCCGTCGCGGCGGCCATTACTGCATCGCCTGCTGCAATGAGTGCAGAAAAAGTAAACATCGGCGCACCATCGTGGACGGGCGCGCAGGCCATAGCGGCCTTACTGCAAGCTGTGGTAGTAGAGCGTATTGGTGGTGAAGCCAACTTGGTTCCAGGTAACAATGCCACCATTTTTCAAGGCATGGACCAAGGCAAGGGCGACATCGATGTACACCCTGATGTATGGCTACCCAACCAAGAAAGCTTTACTAAAAAATACGTTGACGAAGCGGGCACGGTGCAGCTGAGCAGCAATGCCTATGAAGGCAACCAAGGCTTTTGTGTGTCGAAGGATTTTGCCGAAGCGAATAACATCACGGACATTGCTGATTTGGGCCGTCCTGATGTGGCTAAGCTAATGGACAGCGATGGTAATGGGAAAGGGGAAATGTGGATTGGTGCGCCGGGTTGGGCTTCAGCCAATGTGAATGAAGTGAAAGTACGTGATTACGATTTGTTACCGTTTATTGAACCGATTCGTGCTGAAGAGAGCGTTAAAACGGCTCGTGTCAAAGATTCGATCGCTAAGGGCGAAGGCTATGGATTTTACTGCTACAAGCCGCATGCCATTTGGTACATGTTTGACGTAACCATGCTCACTGAGCCTACTTATGATGCGGCTAAGTACACCATGGTGCAACCATCGGACTCGCCTGATTGGTATGACGAATCCAGCGTGGCGACCAAGGACGCACTAAAAAGCGTACAGATTGCTTGGTCTAAATCATTGAAAGAGCGCTCGCCTGCGATTGCTGAGTTTTTTGATCGCTTCTCGTTAACTGCCGATGACGTAAGCGGCTTTGCTTATGAAATATCTGGCAATGGTCGTGACGCAGCAGAAGTAGCCAGTGAATGGATTGCTAACAACCCAGACCGTGTTGATGCGTGGCTAGGCCTGTAATTTAGCCTCTGGCCTGTTCGTTCCAGCTGCGTTTGTATGCTGGTGCGATCATTGATTCAGCTTGTGTGCTTAGCTTATAGGCGCACAGGTTTGATTCGTTTCTCGGTATTTTCTGTGTTCGATTATTACTAGACCACAATGGCGCCCACCCAAGCCCAGTCTACTCCTAGCAATGCTGCCAGCTCCAGCAGTGCACCTGTTATTCGAGTTTCTAATGTTTGGAAGATTTTTGGCGACAACGCCAAAATAGCATTAGAGACGATTAAGCAAGAGGGCATAAGCAAGGCAGAGGTGCTAGAGCGTTATAATGCAGTGGTCGGCGTGGCGGACGTGAGCCTTGAAATTAATAAGGGCGAAATATTCTGCGTGATGGGCTTATCAGGCAGTGGCAAATCCACATTAGTGCGCCACTTCAACCGATTACTGGAACCGACAGCTGGGCAGATCACTATTCATGGCACTGATGTAATGGCATTGGCGCCTGCTGCGCTGCGTGCTTTTCGTAATCGGCGTATTGGCATGGTGTTTCAAAATTTTGCCTTATTGCCGCACCGCTCGGTGCTGGACAATGTGTCGATGCCATTAGAGATTCGTGCCATTAGCAAAAATGAGCGCATGCGCATTGCAGCTAATATCTTAAAAACTGTAGAGTTAGACGCATGGGGCAACAAGTTTGCACATGAACTATCTGGCGGCATGCAGCAGCGAGTGGGCTTGGCCCGTGCCTTAGCGGCAGACCCTGATGTGTTACTGATGGATGAGCCCTTTAGTGCACTGGACCCACTTATCCGTCGCCAGCTGCAAGAGGAATTTATCAAGTTATCGAAAGTGATGAAGAAAACTACCGTGTTCATCACCCACGACTTAGACGAAGCAGTGCGAGTCGGTCATCGCATTGCCATCATGCGCGACGGACGCGTGGTGCAAATTGGTACTGCTGAAGACATTGTGATGAACCCGGCCGATGACTATGTGGCTGATTTCGTGGCCGGCATTTCACGGCTAAAAATTGTGCGTGCACATGCTGTGATGCAGTCAGTTAAGAAGCATGAAAAAAACCACGGTAAGCTACCTAAAGATGCAGTCAGAGTAGATGAAAGCGAGGCGTTGAGTAAATTAATCGAGCTATCAATTGATAAGGAATCACCGATTGTGGTGCAAGAGAGTAATAAAGATGTGGGAGTCATTACTCGCCGCGATATCTTGCAAACGATCATCGAAGGTGCAGAGGCGACATGAGCCAAACTGAGAAGCAAACGACTGAAATTCAAACAAGCGCCCAGGCTGAGCAAACTAGCGCATGGTTTTCGTCTGAAGACCCGCGCTTGGTCGCCGAGCGGCGGGAGCAAGTGGCGCGTTTTGTACGTACGCACCCAAAGTATTACGCCGATCAGTTTGAAAGAATTGGTAGCCAGGCTAAGTTTGTATTCACTTTTAATTTTTGGGCTGGATTGCTTGGACCAATTTGGTTTTGCGCGCGTGGTTTGTGGAATTATGGTCTGTCATTTTTAATTATCGAAACTTTTGCAGTGGTGCAGATGGTGCGCGGCTTATTTGGTGATTTGGCATCGGATGCTTGGGCGCGTATCGCGCAAATTGAAGGCACGCTGGACCTGCGTAAGCAGCAACTTGCCGCTGCAGTTGAGTCGGGTTCTGACAAAGCCGATGTATATCGACGTACAGTGGAATCGCTTGAGGGCTCTATTGGCGGAATTCGTCTGGAAGCGCAACAGATGGAAGAAAGTGGCTTACGAATTGCTCTAACTGGCCTTGTCGTGCTGTTGTTGATCAAAGCTGTGCAGTCGGTGATGGCCAATAGCGTGCTAGAAAAGCGTTTCTCTGAATGGGTGTCTGACAACACTATCACTGCTGGTTTACAGGCTAAACATATATTTATCAGCACAGTATTTGTGTTACTGATTTTTGCCACCACTGCCTTGCATTATAGCTTTCCGAGTGCTTTTTCTTGGTTGACAAAATTTCCTACTGAACCGGCGATTCGTCTTACCAGTATTGATTGGGTGGAAAGCTTTTTCGCTGCTGCGATTAAACATGGCGAAGCGTTTTTTGATCTGATCACCGGCGGTATTCGCTTTGTGTTAGATGCGTTAGAATTAATATTCGTGCAAACTCCTTGGATGGTGATTGCCAGCTTTATCATCTTGCTGACGTGGCTTTCAGCGGGGCCGCGAGCGGCTATTTTCTCGGGTGCATTTTTGGCGTATATGGGTCTACTAGGGTTTTGGGAAAAGGCCATG
>CALIFM010000057.1 GCA_938021685.1 uncultured Gammaproteobacteria bacterium
CCTGAGTACTAAAGCCCTCTTTTTGTACACTCAAACGAAAGGCACCTGCTTTTTTAAGTTGCTTCTTAGAAATAAAGCGCTTGATATCCACTGGCGTTTTTCCCAAAAACACCCAATCATTGCTTGCGCCCTCAATAGGTGACTGCACCTGAAAATGTACATAGGCTCCCAAAGGATCGGATTGCACTGTAAATGGGACATTGCGCTTACCTCCTGCACAAGCAACCATTAGCAAAGCCAGCGAACTAATCAATATAACTTTCAGTTTATGCATATTCTTCATAAGGATCTATTTAAAGCCATTTGGTGTATTTGCGGTATTAACAAAAAGTCGTAATCTGTTAAAACCTGAGTTTGATGATTAAAGAATGTTATTCATTCTTGTCTAAATTCATTTCAACCGATTGCGGCGTAGCCATAGCAGACTTGCGACTGTTATGACGCAAAGTTACCCAAAATGAAGTGGTTTTATCGGCATAACCTTCTTTTTGTACCCGAATATTGATGAATTTTCGCTCTTCAGCGTTTTCTTTCCACCATACCTTTAAAGGCGTCACACCCAAAAGTGTTCCATCGTTCACATCCACCACCTCAGCGCCGCTAGGGGTAGAACTAATCATAGCGGCACCATGATAGGAGCAGCCGCTAACCAATGCCAGTACGGCCGAGATAGCAAATAATTTGACAGGTGATATAGCCATAAGTAGCCTCGAATTAGGTCGGTCTAGGGTTCGTCTTTAAAGATAACCAATTTAGCCTTAACATTCAATTAATATAAATCAGCGATCACTCTCAAATGCAATTCATTGGTGAGCAAAGCTGCTTAATGTCTGCATCAACTGCAGCTCCGGCACATCATCAACGATGATCGCTTGTCCAATTTGTTTGTACAAAATAAAGCGCAATTTGCCGTCAGCCACTTTTTTATCAACAGCCATTAACTCACGCAGTTGCTCGGCACTGACGCCCTGCACACCATCAACAGGCAACTTAGCTGCAGCTACTATCGATTGAACACGCTGTTGGTCTTCGGGTTTGATATACCCCAACCGGCGTGATAAATCAGCCGCCATCACCATACCCAAACCCACTGCTTCGCCATGTAACCATTCACCATAACCCTTGGCGCTTTCAATGGCATGACCAAAAGTATGGCCCAAATTAAGCAAGGCTCTTACACCATGTTCTTTTTCGTCTTTCGCCACAATATCGGCCTTGGCTTGGCAAGAACGTTCTATAATTTGCGCAATAGCTTGCTTGTCACGGCACATAATGGCATTAATATTTTGTTCAATCCACTCAAGAAACGGCAAATCGCCTAGCAAGCCGTATTTAACGACCTCGGCCATACCAGCAGAGAATTGACGGTCATCCAAACTATCTAAGGTTGCTGTGTCAATGATTACCGCTTGCGGTTGATAAAACGCACCTACCATGTTTTTGCCTAAGGCGTGATTCACCCCGGTCTTACCACCTACGGAAGAATCCACCTGTGAAAGCAATGTTGTCGGCACCTGAATAAACGGCACACCACGCTGATAGCAAGCAGCACAAAAGCCAGATAAGTCGCCTGTTACTCCGCCGCCGAGGGCGATCACGGTTGTTTTACGGTCACACGGTACTTGCAGCATTTCAGTGAACACTTCATTGGCAGTTTGTAAGGTTTTGGTATGCTCACCATCGGGCAAAACCACGGTTTCAACATCGCCGAGGCCCGCCAAGCTAGCAAGTGTTTTTTCTAAATAAAGCGGGGCCACCACCTCATTGGAAATCACCACCATTTTTTGCCCTGCTCCAATATGAGCGCTAAACAAATCAGCTTTGTCTAGCAAACCTTCTCCGATGTAGATCGGATAACTACGCTCTTTTAACGGAATATTAAGTGTTTTCATTGATTTCTTTTTGCACCCGCTTGGCCATTTGAAAGGCACTGCCCTTACCAACTTGTATAATATGATCCGCGGCTTCGCAATAAAGCGGGTCTCTAGCCGCTAATAATTCAGTCAACTTTTTTTTCGGGTTTTCAGTTTGTAATAGTGGCCGGTTTTTGCAGTTTCGCAACCGCATCCACAAAGTGCCTATTGAAGCCTGTAGATAAACCACTTTTCCTGATCGGACTAATAAGCCGCGATTCGCTTCTTGGGTAACGATGCCGCCCCCTGTGGCTACCACACCATTGAAATTATCAGCTAGCTCTTCCAGCAAACGCGTTTCACGCAGCCGAAACCCGGCTTCGCCTTCAATATCAAAAATATAGTTGATACTCACGCCGTTGCGCTTTTCCAGCTCTTGATCAGTGTCGATAAACGGCACCGACATGAGCTTGGCCAGTTTGCGGCCAATGGTCGTCTTACCTACACCCATCAAGCCAATAAGATATATATTGTCCATCAATCTTTAAGCAAAATCGCTTTAACAACCTGACTATAAGCGATCAGCCATCAATTCTCTATGCGCTATTTTGCGCTCAAATATGGGCAATCAAGCCTTGTCTTTAGAGCGACTGGCGCGCTTGCGGTCACTTTCGCTCAATATCTTTTTACGAATGCGCACGCTTTGTGGTGTGATTTCTACCAACTCGTCATCCTCGATCAGCTCCAGCGCTGATTCCAAAGTCAATTGCATCGGCGGCTCAAGCACAATGCTATCG
Organism: uncultured Gammaproteobacteria bacterium; assembly: GCA_938021685.1. GTDB lineage: Bacteria > Pseudomonadota > Gammaproteobacteria > Arenicellales > Poriferihabitantaceae > JAAELZ01. Next base: position 2,651 of record CALIFM010000057.1, read on the forward strand.
TCCTTGCCAGAGGCGCGCACATTAGTAAGTTGCTTGCCCTTTAGCGGGTTGACCACCAAATCGTTGCGGCGAGAATGAATGCCCACCACCTGGCCTTCATACACTTCAGCGCCGTGACCGATCATCATTTTGCCGCGTTCTTGCAAATTCCATATAGCAAAGGCTAAGGCCTTGCCGGTCACCATCGAAATCAACGCACCATTGCGCCGCCCGGAAAATTCTCCGTCCACCACCGGTGCGTAGCTATTAAAAATATGATTTATCAAACCGGTGCCTGAGGTCAGTGTCATAAAGTCGGTTTGAAACCCGATCAGGCCACGCGCGGGCATAAAATACTCGAGCCGCACACGGCCTTTGCCATCGGGCTGCATGTCTTTAAGCTCACCCTTACGGGCGCCAATCGCTTCCATTACCGCGCCTTGGTGCACTTCTTCGATGTCAATGTTGACGTCTTCAAACGGTTCGCAGCGCTGGCCATCTACTTCACGATAAATCACCTGCGGGCGCGAAACCGCCACCTCAAAGCCCTCACGGCGCATGGTTTCTAACAAAATGGACAAATGCAGCTCGCCGCGGCCGGCCACCTCAAACATGTCGGGGTTTTCAGTTTGTGTTACCCGCAGCGCCACATTGTGAATCAGTTCTTTTTCCAAGCGCTCTAAAATTTGCCTTGAAGTAACAAACTTACCTTCTTTTCCGCAGAACGGTGAGGTGTTTACCTGGAACATCATCGTTACTGTTGGTTGATCAACCAACAATGGTGGCAAGGCCTCCGGCGCCTCTGGGTCGCACAAAGTATCAGAAATCGACAGCGACTCAATACCCGTCACGGCAACAATGTCGCCTGCCTGCGCAGTGTCTACTTCCACTCGCTGTAAGCCATGAAAGCCTAATATTTGCAAAATTCGTCCTGCACGCTTTTTACCCTCCCTGTCTACTACCGCAATGGCGCTATTGCGTTTGATTTTGCCCCCGCGCACCCGACCAATACCGATAACACCCACAAAATTGGAGTAGTCAACCGATGAAATCTGCATTTGAAACGGTGCGTCCACATCTACATCTGGCACCGGCGCATGGTCGATAATGGCCTGAAAAAGTGGGTCCATGTTATCTGTTTTCACATCAGCCTCAAGTGTGGCATAACCCTCGATCGCAGAAGCGTACACAATCGGGAAATCCAGTTGCTCGTCGGTAGCACCTAGGCGATCAAACAAATCGAAAGTTTGGTCTACTACCCAATCAGGACGCGCGCCATCACGGTCGATTTTATTGATGACCACAATAGGGCTTAAGCCATGCTCAAACGCCTTTTGAGTGACAAACCGTGTTTGTGGCATTGGGCCCTCAACAGCATCCACTAGCAGCAACACACTGTCGACCATTGACAACACGCGCTCAACCTCGCCGCCAAAGTCGGCATGACCTGGGGTGTCTACAATATTAATGCGATAATCATTCCATTTAAGCGCGGTGTTTTTCGACAGAATTGTAATGCCACGCTCTTTTTCAAGGTCGTTGCCGTCCATCACGCGCTCTACAGGGCCAAAGCGCTCACCCAAGGTGCCAGACTGCTGTAATAAGCGATCTACCAGCGTGGTTTTTCCATGATCAACGTGCGCAATAATGGCGATGTTTCGTAAGTCTTTCATACAAGAATGGCCCGTACCGGGCACTTGCGCAAAGCAAGCTAAAAATAAGGGGTGGGCATTGTATGCGATTTGCCGCCTGAATTAGGCGCTGTTTTGCCGCAAACCACGGCTATTTAACCTTAATTTAAGCTAGTCTGAGACCATTTCAGCAAAACAGGCAAACTTGCTTGGCACACCAAGCACAAAACATCACACCTCAAGCAGCGCTAATCTGGGTGCCTATGCCACTATCAGTAAAGGTTTCTAACAGCAAACAATGGTCAACGCGACCATCCAAAATAATAGCTGAATTTACCCCACCGTTCACTGCAGAAAGCGCGCACTCCACTTTGGGCAGCATGCCACCTTCAATGGTGCCGTTTTTAATTAGCTTGGCAATCGCCTTTGCATCTAGCTCTGGCAATAGTACGCCGTCTTTATCATTTACGCCCGGAGTATTGGTCAGTAATAATAGCTTTTCCGCCTGTAAAGTGACTGCTAGCTCACCCGCCACAATATCAGCATTGATATTATAAGTTTGCCCTGCCTCGTCCACGCCTACCGGCGCAATCACGGGAATGAAAGATTTTGCCTCTAAAAGCTGCACAATACTGGGATCAATTGATTCAACTGCCCCCACGTGGCCATAGTCGATAATTTCGTTGCGCTGCAGCACAGGGTCATTTTTTTTCACTGTCAGTTTGCTGGCTTTGATCAAACCGCCATCTTTGCCAGACAAACCCACTGCTTGTCCGCCTTGCAGGTTGATCATGTTGACAATATCCTTATTCACTAAGCCTCCTAATACCATTTCTACCACATCCATGGTATCACTATCAGTGACTCGCATCCCGTCAATGAATGTGGACTCTTTGCCAATACGCTCTAACAGTTTGCTAATTTGTGGCCCGCCACCATGCACCACTACTGGGTTGATGCCAACCGCTTTAAGCAACACTACATCGCGTGCAAAACTGAGCTTAAGCTTATCGTCAGTCATGGCATTACCACCATACTTCACTACCAAAGTTTTGCCACGATAACGCTGGATATATGGCAAGGCCTCGGTCAGGGTATTAGCGACTATAGTAGAGTGATTTGCAGGCATAAATAATTCCGTATCTGAGGGTCAGCTTTAGTCAACTATTGTTCTAACGTCCTGGGTATCATCTATTTGCTCACCGTTAGCGCTGCGTTTACGATTTACCTCAATAATCAACACTTGTGCGCCCTTTTCATTTTCAAAAATGCGTACCGGCTCTCTACGCACCAAAATCGGAACGTTGACAGCATATTCAGCATTCTGCGGCTTCACATTAAATACTAGATAATCGAAATTCTCACGCGCTATTAAGGCTGAAATCTTATAGTTTCTCCAATCATACCAATATTCGCTAATTTCCGCGTCCCCACCATAGTAATGCGCCACAATGCGGTTATTGGTGAACACTGTGGCATCAGCAGCTGTATTATGTGCCAGCCATTTACCAGCGGATTTCAAATAATGCTTCTTAGTGCCTAAATCTAAGCTTTTTAGGCCAGCCAAGCAAATCAAGCTGACCACCACCAGATAAGCTACTTTACTTTTTTTACTGGCCGCCCCCAATTTTGTTGAGCGCATCCATTTTGCCAACAAGAAGGGAACCGGTAACAACATCAATACAGCTGCCGCCAAGGGATACCGGTCACTTAAAAACCATTGCACAATCACGAAGGCAAACAAAATGCTAAGAGCAACGCCCAGCAAAAAGCGCCAAGGCTTCATTAAGGTTGTTTGCGGAAACACATTGCCACGCCGGCCAACTGCGACCACAAACAAGCCAAAGTAAATGTAATACAGCGCGTGCATGAGCTCAAAAAACACAATAGTTGCCGCCGACCATAACAAGACCGCCATTGCATAAGAGCGTGAATAACCGGCTAACACTTTGGTTTGAATAGCGTGAATACGCTTGTCCAGCTGCTCAATAAGCTGCAACCATACAGTTTCTAGAAAATGTAGCGGCTCATTAAAAATGCTCATGTAAGTTAATTTGCCGTCGGGGACAAAATTCCACCAACTTAGCAACACCAACATAATAATCATCAAAACCAATGTGAGGCCCATCGCCAACCAAGGCGCCGATTTTCGGCCAGTAGCAGCGGCGATCAAATAAATCTGTGACATCACCAGAAAAATCAAACCTTCTATGCGAAACAATGCAGATAAGGCAAAAAACCCCACAGCCAGCATATTTTGCTGCTTTTTTTGCTGCTTTTTTTGCTGCAAAAAATAAGCAAAATAATAATAACAACCCGTCATGAACAGCGCCAAAAAAGCCGGATCACGAATCAGATAAGGACGTATTTTATTCAAAACCGGAAGCGCCAGTATGATAAGCAAAGCAAAGCCCAACTCACCACGGCGGCCGCCTAACAAGCCAACCACCGCCAAAAAAGCTATCGTTAACCAAACAAAAGCAATGGCATCGATCAAGTGGGCCGCTATCTCGAGCTCTAAAAACGTGACCTTGCTAACAATGGCCATTAAGGCAGCGTAAAACGGCCATTTGAAGGTTTGTACCGCCTCACTCCAGCGGCCATCGAGGAAATTTTGTGCGGATTTTATGTATTCAATGCCATCATTATTGACAACATCGTCTACAATATTAGCCCAAATAGAAATGAGCATGCTGCCCACGATCGCCAGCAACAATAAGCGCTTATCAAGTTTTAGTAATTGTGCTATCACGAAATAATTAAGCCCTAATAATCAAGCCCTGAACAACGAATAAGTCACCCTATGAATGCTTCACCTTTAGTCAGCGTCGTGATGCCTGCCTACAACCACGAAAAATACGTGGGCGAAGCGATTGATAGCGTACTCAATCAAACCTGGCAGCACTTAGAGTTTATCATTATTGATGATGGCTCTACTGACAAAACTGCCGATATTGTAAAGGCATACGACGATCCTCGTGTACACTATTTTTATCAAACTAACCAAGATGCTTACAATGCCTTAAATGCTGGCCTAGCAAAAACCAAAGGTGACTATATTGCCATCATTAATTCTGATGACGTTTACACGCTCGAGCGCCTTGCTTGCTTGATCAAACACATGCAACAAAACCAGTGTCAGGCTATTTTTTCTGATGTGGCGCCTGTAGATGGTGGCAGCCAACCACTTAACGACCCTGACTTTGGTTGGAACCAGTGGCACCAAACAAATCGTGATTTTTATTTACAGCAACCTAAAGATTTATACCGCGGCTTCTTACACGGCAACTTAATGGTCACGACTTCTAACTTGTTGATGACGGCCCAAGCCATGCAAACAGTCGGCCAGTTCGCCAGTTACCGCTATCTACACGACTACGATTATATATTTCGGCTGTTAAATGCGTTTCCAAATCAAGTAGAATACTTGCACCAAAAGCAGCTAATGCATTATCGCATTCATGGTGGTAACACCATTAGTGAAGCAGCCATTATTGGCCGGGAGCAAGACCAAGAAATTATTCGCGCTGCCGTCTTGGCCCAGACGACAAAAACTAAGCAGGGGCGCATTAATGCAGGTATTGATCGTTTAATAAAATTAGAGCAAGAATTGCAAGAAGTGCGCAGCCAACTAAGCCCTCAGCCAGCTCAACGCTCTGGAACAATGCTTGAAACAGCCACCACTTTGACACTGGCAAAGACTATCGTGCAACGCTTGCTTGCAAAGGCTCGTGGAAAATAAATTTTAAAGGCATAGATTTTGTGAAAATCCCAAGCTTTTATGACTGGTCCAGTTTGATTGTAGAAGCCAATACGCAATTAGACCAAATTGACGTGGTTT
>CALIFM010000058.1 GCA_938021685.1 uncultured Gammaproteobacteria bacterium
CCTAACCGTCGGGCCGTTTATCCGAAATTTAGGCGAAACGATTGGCCTCAGCACTTCATCCGAAAGCGCTTTAGTGGCGGGTCTTGTAATGGGTGTCATGATTATTCCATTTGTGTCGTCTTTGTCGGATGATGTGCTCAATGCGGTGCCACAAAGCCTGCGTGATGGTGCTTATGCGCTCGGCGCCACTCGCAGCGAAACGATATTACAGGTCATCATTCCGGCCGCATTACCCGGCATTGTAGGCAGTATTTTGCTAGCCGCTTCGCGCGCCATTGGCGAAACCATGATCGTAGTGATGGCCGCGGGCTTAACGGCCAACTTAACCGCCAACCCTTTAGAAGCAGTTACCACCGTTACCGTACAAATTGTAACCTTACTGACCGGCGACCAAGAATTTGACAGCCCCAAAACCTTGGCTGCATTTGCGCTAGGCTTGCTGCTATTTGTGATCACTTTACTGCTGAATATGCTCGCCTTACACATTGTGCGAAAATACCGCGAACAGTACGACTAATCTGCTGCCACTAATTTGCAATGAATAATACTGAACAAATCAAACGCAGCCTTAAAAAACGCTATGCTAAAGAGCGGCGCTTTCGTTTGTATGGTTTGACTGCCATCGTGGTGAGCTTTTTGTTTTTGTTCACCTTGCTTGCCGATATCACGCTAAAAGCCATTCCTGCATTCACACAGGCATGGGTACAGCTCGATGTGTCATTTGAAAGTGACACATTGGGCCTTGATAACGTAAACGAGCAAACCATTAACGAAGGCAAGTTTCGTAAAGCGGTAAAAAGCAGCACTTATAACTTGTTCCCGGATGTGAGCAAGCGAAAGCAAAAAAAGGAGCTGTCTGCTCTAGTTTCTGGCGGCGCGCAATACCAAATCCGCGATCAATTACTAGACAATCCGGAGTGGCTAGGCACTACTCAAACCGTGTGGGTAAAAGCCGATGACCAGCTAGACGTATGGTTAGAATCAGACGGGGAGCTTGGAAAGATTTCGGAACAGCAAGAACAATGGATAGCGGCCTTACAAGAGCAGGATCGCATTAAGCGGTCTTTCAATACCACTTTGTTTACCGCAGGCGATTCACGCGAGCCCGAACAAGCCGGCATCTTAGGTGCTTTGGTGGGCTCTTTGCTGACTTTGGCGGTGACCTTGGTGCTATCAATCACCGTGGGCGTCGCAACTGCAATCTATCTAGAAATATTTGCGCCGCAAAACCGTTTCACTGATTTCATTGAGATCAACATCAACAACTTAGCGGCAGTGCCTTCAATCATTTTTGGCTTGCTGGGCCTCGCGATTTTTATCAGCCTGTTTGGTGTGCCGCGCTCCACCCCGCTAGTTGGCGGCTTGGTGCTGAGCTTAATGACCTTGCCCACTATTATTGTATCCAGCCGCGCGGCGCTTAAATCCGTGCCTCCCTCATTGATGGAAGCTGCGCTTGGCCTTGGCGCGTCAAAAATGCAGGCTGTGTTTCAACACGCCTTGCCACTGGCAATGCCTGGTATTCTAACCGGCGCGATTATCGGCATGGCCCAAGCACTGGGTGAAACTGCGCCGCTGCTAATGATTGGCATGGTTGCTTTTATTGTGGATGTACCCTCTGGCGTGCTGGATGCCGCCACGGTGCTACCCGTGCAAATTTACCTATGGGCTGATTCCCCCGAACGCGCTTTTACTGCGATGACTGCCGCCGGCATCTTAATTTTGCTAGTATTTTTAGTGGCCATGAACAGTTTAGCCATCGTGCTGCGTAAGCGCTTTGAGCGCCGCTGGTAAAGTTACTGAGCACACGCAAACCAACATTTTGCTAGTATAACCCTTATGTCAAACAATACAGACCAACAAAATACCGACCTTGATCAGTTGGTGGGTGAAACCACAGGCACTCCATTTTTGCCTGATGAGAAGGTGAAAATGTCTGCACGAAATGTCGACGTATTTTATGCCGACAAGCAGGCCATCTTTGATAATAGCCTCGACATTGGCAAAAACGAAGTACTGGCGATGATCGGTCCATCGGGTTGCGGTAAGTCTACGTTTTTACGCACCTTAAACCGTATGAATGACACCATTCCAATTTGCCGCATTACAGGCGAGATCAAGCTAGATGATGAAAATATCTACGGCAAAGACATCGACCCGGTGCTACTGCGCGCGCGCGTAGGCATGGTGTTTCAAAAACCCAATCCATTTCCAAAATCAATTTACGATAATGTCGCCTATGGCCCGCGCTTGCATGGCCTTGCGCGCAATAAAGCTGACCTAGACGAGATTGTAGTCACCAGCTTGAAACGCGCTGGCCTGTTTGATGAAGTCAAAGACCGCTTGGATGCCAGCGGCACGGGCTTATCTGGCGGCCAGCAACAACGCTTATGCATTGCCCGCACCATTGCAGTTAGCCCCGAAGTAATTTTGATGGACGAACCAGCCTCAGCGCTGGATCCCATTGCCACCGCGATCATCGAAGAGTTAATTGACGAACTGCGGCAAAACTTTACTATCGCGATCGTCACCCACTCGATGCAGCAAGCAGCGCGGGTATCGCAACGCACGGCTTATTTTCACTTGGGCAAATTGGTGGAAGTCGGTGAAACTAACCAAATTTTCACCAACCCCGCGCATCAATTGACTGAAAACTACATTACAGGCCGCTTTGGCTAAACTTTAAATTAGCATAGCCCCATCGGAGAACGCACCATGGAAAACGATTTACACATCGATCAGCATATTTCGCAACGCTTTAATGAAGAATTGGAAGACCTGCGCTCTAAAGTTTTAGAAATGGGCGGTTTAGTCGAGCAACAAGTAATGGACGGCACCGATGCGCTGGTCAACGGCGACGCCGAGCTGGGCGCCAAAGTTGTGGAGCGCGACACTCAGGTGAATGCGATGGAAGTGGCGATGGACGAAAGCTGCGTTGAAATTATTGCCCGCCGCCAACCCACCGCCAGTGATTTGCGCCTAATCGTATCGATCATTAAAACCATCACCGACCTTGAGCGCATTGGTGACCAAGCAGAAAAGCTTGGCGCTTTTGCCGTGCAGTTAAGTGATAAGGGCGTAAGCGCAGATAAATACAGTAATCTAGAGAACATTAGCAGTAAAGCATTGGCGGTGCTACGAAAAGCTTTGGATGCCTTTGCACGCATGGACCACGAAGCAGCGTTGGAAGCAGCCAAAATGGATGAAAAAGTCGACCAAGAATACGAAGCCATCTTGCGCCAAGTAATGACTTACATGATGGAAGACCCGCGCGAAATCAAGAAAGCCATGCGAGTGCTTTGGGCAGCACGCGCACTAGAACGCATTGGCGACCACGCCAAAAACATCAGTGAATATGTGGTTTATTTAGTTAAAGGCAAAGACATTCGTCATTTAGACAGCCTGCCTGAAGCAAAAAGCTTATAGAAAATGTGGTTAGGCGCGATATGCTCGCACCAACACTTCGAATAAAAGCTAAGCCGCCACCCGCGACAAGGCACAACGCGACCACAGGTCGCTGAGTGCACCCACCAAATGGTCGATATCAGCATCGCTGTGCAATGGTCCGGGAGTAAAGCGTAAGCGCTCAGTGCCTTTAGGCACAGTAGGGTAATTGATCGGCTGTACATAAATACCGTAATCGCTCATCAAAATGTCAGCGATTATACGGCACTTAACCGAATCATTGATCATCACCGGAATGATATGACTGGGGTTGGGCAAATGGGGAATACCTTTGGCATCTAGCTTAGCGCGCAAGCGCTGCACTTGATGCTTTTGTGCTTCGCGCTCTGTGCGCGATTGCTTCAGGTGTTGCACCGCCGTCAACGCCGCAGCTGCCACCGCTGGTGGCAAAGCCGTAGTGAAAATAAACCCACTGGCAAAAGAACGAATAAAATCACATAAAGCTGCTGATCCACTAATGTAGCCACCAAAGCAGCCGAAAGCTTTGGCCAAGGTACCTTCAATCAAGGTAATCCGATCCGCCACGCCGTCGCGCTGCGCAATGCCGCCGCCGCTCGGGCCATACATGCCCACTGCGTGTACCTCGTCTAAATAAGTCATAGCACCATGTGCATCCGCCACGTCACAGATCTCGGCAATCGGTGCAATATCACCGTCCATTGAATAAACCGACTCAAAGGCTACAATCTTTGGGCGCGTTGGGTCTAGCGTCGCTAGTTGACGATCTAAGTCTTCATGATCGTTATGCTTCCAAATTAACTTGTCGGCCTTCGAATGACGAATGCCTTCAATCATCGAAGCATGGTTAAAAGCGTCCGATAAGATCACCGCACCAGGCAAACGAGCTCCCAAGGTAGACAAAGCGGCCCAGTTAGACACGTAACCGGAAGTGAATAGCAGTGCCGCCTCTTTGCCATGCAAATCGGCCAGCTCAGCTTCGAGCTTAAGATGATAATGATTGGTGCCAGAAATATTACGCGTGCCGCCAGCGCCAGCACCGCATTCGACCACCGCATCTTGCATAGCACACATCACCGCAGGGTGTTGACCCATGCCTAAGTAATCGTTCGAGCACCACACAGTGACCTCGTCCTGGCCACTACCATCTTGACCATGATTACGTGCCTGCGGGAACTGTCCTGCATGACGCCCTAGGTTGGCGAAAATACGGTAATCGCCCTGCGCTTTAAGCTCTTCAAGTTGTGCGGTAAATGCCGCTTCAAAATCCATCGCCTACTCTCTGCCTAGTCTCAGGTTAATCTTTAATTTCTTTGTGCTCAATACAGCGCATTGTAGGCGCTGCAGAGCAAGGCTTCAAGGCCATTATTTGGTGCCGACGGCCGGACTTGAACCGGCACGAGCGTTAGCTCACTACCCCCTCAAGATAGCGTGTCTACCAATTCCACCACGTCGGCTAAGGTCTAACAACTATTCTGGAACTTTAGGCACACCGTCCACAGCGGGTACGTCATCCGTCGACTGCGTAGGTGCGCTGCTGGTATCGTCTGCTGGAATAGCTGGCACGCCATCGTCTTGTGCCTCATCAGTAGCTGCCGCTGGGTCGTTTATATCCTGCGTTTGAGACTGCTCAATCACACTGCCTCCCAGCACGCTACTGCTGCGCCCTGCATTGGCATACATATAAGCCAGCACCAAAGTGGTGATAAAAAAGCCTGTCACTGCAAAGGCAGTAAAGCGCGACAAAAAATTGGACGAACCGCGTGCGCCAAACAGTGATTGCGAAGAGCCGCCGCCAAAAGCGGCACCAGCTTGGGCACCTTTACCTTGCTGCAACAACACCAAAGCCACTACGGTGACCGCTAAAACTAGGTGCACCACTAATAATAAATTCTGAATCATCTTGCTTGTCTCGTCGAGTAATCTGTTATGCGATTGATCGGGTAGCTGGGTTTCCTAAATAAAGCCTTAGGCTGCGGCTTGGCATATGCCTAAAAAGTCGCTGGCCTTAAGTGCTGCGCCGCCAATCAAACCACCATCAATGTCTTCGTTAGCCAGCAGTTGTGCTGCATTATCCGGCTTCATACTGCCACCGTATAAAATACGGCATTGTGCAGCAACATCAGCCTCTTGTGCAGCTAGTATCTGGCGGATAAAGGCATGCACTTCTTGCGCTTGCTCAGGGCTGGCTGTCATGCCTGTGCCAATCGCCCAAACAGGCTCATAGGCAATGACGCTATTGGCCATCGCGGCAATGCCTACCTTATCTAGCACTGCTTGCAGTTGACGCGCAACTACCATTTCGGTCACGCCATTTTCGCGCTCTTGCAAGCTTTCACCTACACAAACTAATGGGGTCAAACCCGCTGCTAGTGCAACCGCAGTTTTATTAGCAACCAATTCATCCGTGTCGCCATAAAACTGGCGGCGCTCTGAGTGACCCACAATTACGTGGGTACACCCGGCATCTTTAAGCATGGCACTAGATGTTTGGCCAGTAAAAGCACCTTCTTTGTTGATATCTAAGTCTTGACCGCCAATAGCCACACCAGAATCGGCAAGTGCTGCTGCGGCCACAGGCACTAAAATATGTGACGGGCACACGGCCACTTCAACTCCATCAAGCGCACTGACACCAGCAGCAATGTCTTGGCACAGCACCGCCACCGACGCTTGGTCGCCGTTCATTTTCCAGTTTCCTGCTACAAGTGCTGTTCGCATGTTAAATATGTGGCCCGATCAAACTGTTAAGTGCTAATGCGCAAATAAACGCAACCCCTGCTGGACAATTTACTGCCTTAAAAGCTTACGCGCCCACTATCCATCAGCACGTAACAAAAGGGACGCGATGTTAACGCCCTCACTGAATAATTGCAATCTACAGACCCGCAAAGCACAAGCTTTTTGCTGTTTTAGCAAATGAAAGCTGTATTGTACCGAGATCCTACCAAAATTGGGCTTGGCATAGCTTAATAAATGCAGACACAAAACACTCTCGACCTTGCGCCAGCGTATAGACTAAAATCTCGCTTTATAAATTTACAGCGCAAAGCTAAAAAGCAAAACAACGTGTTCAATATACTTAACGCAGGTGGTTGGCTAATCTGGCCCATTATCTTATGCTCGGTGGTCGCGGTAGCGATCATTATTGAAAAATTCTTTAAATTACAACAAGGCCGTGTTTTGCCCAAAGGTCTGTTTGATCAAGTAGAGAAGCTAGTAGGCCAGAAGGAAATCAGCAAGAACCACTTAAATGAGTTAGCTGCACAATCACCACTAGGCAGCTTGTTTTCCGTCACTTTACAAAACTCTCATCTGAACACTCATGCGCTCAAAGCTGTCATTGAAGATGCAGGCCGCCATCATGTCCATGATCTAGAACGTTATCTGAACACCCTAGGGTCCATTGCTGCCATCACCCCACTACTGGGCTTACTCGGCACCGTGGTAGGCATGATCAAGGTATTCGCCGCCATTACCTCCGTGGGCGTGGGCGACCCACAAGTGCTATCTGCTGGTATCTCGCAAGCGCTAATCACCACGGCAACCGGTTTAAGCGTGGCTATTCCAGCCTTGCTGTTTTATCGCTACTTTAAAAGTCGCATTCAAACTTTAGCTGTAGAGATGGAACGACAAGTGATGCGCTTACTGGCCATATTGGGTAAAAGCGCACAATGAAGTTTTCCCCTGTCGATGAAGAAGAACTAAGCGTCAACCTTGCGCCGCTGATAGACGTGGTTTTTTTGCTACTGATCTTCTTTATGGTAACCACCACCTTTAATCGCAATGCCGCCATGGAGGTCGCCTTACCCGAAGCAGCTGCCACTGCCAGTGATACAGAACAAAAAAAAGTGTTCATCACGGTTAATGCCTTGGGCGAAGTGCTCATTGAACCCGAAGAAGGCAAAGTTATTCGGCAGCAGAGCAGCGAGAACGTAAAAGTCTTAGCCGAATTGTTAAGTCAAACAGCTACCTCAATGCAAAAAAACGCAGAGCCTTCAGATGCACTGCAACCCATAATGGTCATTCAGGCCGATAAAGCCGCCCAGCATGGCCATGTGATTAACCTGATGGAAGCCATTGGCCTAGCCAAGTTGACGCAAATCGAATTCGCCGTCAAACCAATTCAACGCTAACCGAGCAAGCGACACAACTCTATCAATCTCATCTCTATCAATCTCATCCTCTTCTGCGCAATCGCACCATGTCATTGCTAATTACTAGTTTGTTACTTGCCCTAGCGCTACTCGGCTTGTTAAGCAAACGTCGCAATGCGCCCGCACAATATGGCGGTGCCGTGCCCGCATCTACACCGCCTGCTACGGTCAATCACATTAAAGTAACAGCCTATAATATTCATCGCGCGCGCGGCACTGACGGTTTAAAGGACCTAAAGCGCATCACCCGTGTTCTCGATAATTCTGACATTGCTGGCCTGTCCGAATTGGAAGGCGGCATCCCTTATATAAAGCCTAATCAGCTAAAGCAACTGGCCAGCTCATTGCAGCTAAGCCACTTATTCGCCTGCACCCAGCAGCGTTGGGGACGCGACGACCGCGGCAATGGCTTGCTCAGTCGTTTTAGCATTGATCAGTGGTATGTAGAACCATTGCCTGACTCCGTTGGCGGGCACCCACGCAATTTATTGCGCGCCGATATGCAAATTGGTGCAAAACAGATTGCAGTGTTTGTCACCCATTTAGCACGGCGTACAGATCAAGCAGTGCAATTAGAAACAGTAATGCGGCGCTTTCGGCAACATGAGCACGCCATTTTACTGGGGGATCTGAATTTAAGCGCTGATGACGTGCTGCTGCAGCCGTATTTAGCCGCAGACGACATCATAGATGCACATGCACATAGCCATCAAGACAAGAATGAGGGTACCACGCAACCCAAAATAGATTGGATTCTACTGCGCGGCTTATCAGCCAGCGATGCAGGAGTGGTACACTCTATTGCGTCAGACCACCCCTGTTACTGGGCCAAGATTAACCTTTAATCAAAATATCCTGGCAATCTATTCTTCCTCAGAATAACCTGCTTTAGCTTCACGTGGCTCGCCCACTACGTTTTCAGCCGCTAATCCGCGATCACGCTCAATTAATTCAAACTCAACACTTTGACCTTCATAAAGAGTACGAAAACCTTCGCCTTGGATTTCGCGATAGTGAACAAATACATCCTTTTCATCTTCACCGTATTCAATAAAACCAAAACCTTTGCGATGATCAAACCATTTAACCTTTCCACTTAGGCGTTCCGCCATGATGCTTCCTCAAAATAATAGGGTTACAGCATCCAGCACATCTTAATCTGGCACTTATATAAAAATAATTATTATCTTATTAAACTTTGTAAATTGTAAAAATTCTAAGGTTTTTACAACAAATCTAAGGCATTTATAAATTTTTACAACGTTTATTTTATGCGTGCCCGCAAACTTAACCAATGCATTTTATTTATGCATCCACTAGTAAAACTACAGTCATATTAAAAACATGACAATATCACGACATTTATTGTCGCATATAATATCAAATAGCTTAAAACGGTAGGACCAAAGCAGGAGCAATCTTATTTATTTGCTCTCTGAATTTTTCCTGAATATATTCAAGTTGCGTTTGTGAATCCGCCTCAAAGCGCATAATGACCATTGGCGTGGTATTCGAGGCGCGCACCAAACCAAAGCCACTGTCAAAATCAACCCGTACTCCGTCAATAGTATACACCTGCCCATCACTAAATTTGGCCTTTGCCTGCAAGGCTTCGATAAACGCATAGTGCTCGCCTTCTGCAAAGTTTATCCGCAGCTCGGGCGTGTTGATGGTATCGGGCAAAGCAGTAAATACGTCTTGCGGGCTTTGCTCCAATTTAGATAGTAATTCACATAAACGCGCACCGGCATAAATACCATCATCAAAACCGTACCAACGCTCTTTAAAAAACAAGTGGCCACTCATCTCGCCTGCTAAAGCAGCACCCGTCTCTTTGAGCTTAGCTTTGATAAACGAATGACCTGTTTTCCACATTAGCGGTTCACCACCAGCCTCACTAATCGCCACTGGCAAAGTGCGCGAGCATTTCACATCGTAAATAATCTGCGCGCCAGGGTTACGTGATAATACGTCTCGAGCAAATAAAATCATCTGCCGATCGGGCCAAATTACGCTGCCGTCTGGAGTCACAACGCCTAAGCGGTCACCATCGCCATCAAAAGCCATACCAAATTCAGCGCCTGTGTCTTGCACGGCTTTAATTAAGTCTACTAAATTCTCGCTTTGGCTTGGGTCAGGATGATGGTTAGGAAAATTGCCATCCACCTCACAAAATAGTTCCGTCACTTCGCAGCCTAGCCCACGATACACCTGCGGAGCAATCGCGCCCGCCACGCCGTTGCCGCAGTCTATTACCACCTTCATGGGCCGCTCAAGCTTTAAATCGCTTAAGATGCGCTGCGCATAGCGCTCCAACATTGGTTCCGTACTTAAACTACCACGCTTAGCAGCCTTTTTTAGATCGCCATCCAAAATGCGCTGCATAATGATTTGAATAGTTTCACCCGATAAAGTCGTGCCATCAATCATCATTTTCAGGCCATTGTACTCCGGCGGATTATGACTGCCTGTCACCTCCACACCACTGCCAGTGCCTAGTTCATAAGTGGCAAAATACAATACTGGTGTCGGCACCATACCAATATCAATCACATCAATACCGCTGTCCAGCATACCTTGGGCCAGCGCTTCACTGAGCTTAGGCCCAGACAAGCGTCCATCACGCCCCACCACCATGCTACTGACACCCGCTTCTTGCGCCATGCTGCCTAAGGCTTGACCAATCAGGCGAACAGTCTCCACATTCAAGCCCTCATCCACTACACCGCGAATGTCATAGGCTTTAAAAATTTCTTTAGCTAAGTTCACCGTGTTCGTCCTATTTTATTTTAATTATACGTTTAACTAAATGTCATATTGGGTTGCCTACTTATTCAGCACGCTCCACATATAAGCCCGTTTCAGTATTTACCTTAATGCGTTCACCCTCACCCACAAAAGTCGGGATGGTCACCTTTAGACCCGTCTCTAAAGTGGCAGGCTTGCCACTGCTAGAAGCGGTCTGCCCTTTAATTGCCGCCTCGGTTTCTTGTACTGCCAAAATCACATTGGCTGGCAAATCCAAACCAATCGGCGCTTCATTATAAAAATTGACCTGCACGTTGGTGTTCGGCAGCAAATATAAAGTCTGATCGCCTAAATCATCGGTTGCAATACCCGTTTGCTCGAAGGTTTCAAGGTCCATAAAAATATAGTTATCGCCTTCGGCGTACAAAAACTGCATCTGTCGCGGCTCTACATGCGCTTTTTCCACTTTGTCAGCAGAGCGAAAACGCTCATTAAGCTTGACGCCATCCAAAGATTTCATCTCCATTTGCACAAAGGCACCGCCTTTACCGGGCTTAACGTGATTCTTTTTTAAGATACGCCATAATTTACCTTTATACTCAATTAAGGAACCAATGCGCGCTTCAAATGCTGAGATTTTCATAAGATGGGTCGATCAATTAAAGGACGCATTCTAGTGATTTGCACCGCAATCAGCAACAACTGCATCTCTAGCAATGCCATAATTAGGCTATGAACCAAGCTCCTGAGTCTTCACAAAAAAAGGCACAAGTTAAAACAGATGAGCTGCACCTAGTCACGCCATCCAATCTAAACGTGCCTGAAGCCTTGGCCGGTTTAAGCACCCGACCAGGCGTATATATTTATCGCGACGAAGCAGGCGAAGTGCTGTATGTCGGCAAAGCTAAGCACTTAAAAAAACGCGTTAGCAGCTATTTTCGCAAGTCCGGCCTAGCCACACGCACTATGTTGTTGGTGAGCAAAATCGCCACTATCGAAACGCACCAAACTCACACCGAAGTGGAAGCATTGCTGTTGGAGAACAATCTCATTAAGCAACATAAGCCACACTATAACGTGCTGCTTAAAGACGACAAGTCATACCCCTACTTACGCCTGCACACCGAAACACGCGCACCATGGCTCAACCATTATCGCGGTAGCCGCAAACGCAGCGGGCGTTTTTTTGGTCCCTTCCCCAATGGCGGCTCGCTGCGTGAAACGCTCGGGTTTATCGAAGAAACCTTCAAACTGCGCCAATGCACCGAAAGCGTGTTTAAAAACCGCTCTCGCCCTTGCTTACAATATCAAATTAAGCGGTGCAGCGCGCCCTGCGTCAATCGCATCAGCCGCGAAGACTACGCTGAAGATGTCCGCCAAGCAGTGGCTTTTTTGGAAGGAAAAGACCAGCACTTAGGTAAGCAGCTTGCGACACAGATGCAAGAAGCCTCCGATGCGCTAGATTTTGAAAAAGCCGCCGGCCTGCGCGACCGCATTGCCGCACTCAAGCGATTACAAGCCAAGCAATATGTCAGCGGTGATAGCGGCGACGCCGATATCGTAGCACTTAAACAAGACAGCGGGCTGGCCTGCTTTTATGTTGAGCATGTGCGCCATGGCCGGCACTTAGGCGGACGTTATCACTTGCAGAAAAACCGTCTTAAACTTAACGACAGTGAATTGATGCAAGCCTTCTTACCACAATATTATTTAGGTAAGTTATTACCACAAGAGATTTTACTCAGCAGCGCTATCGAAGCCACCGAGGTACTGCAAGAAAGCCTAAATGCACAAAGCGAGGCACAATCTAAAACCTTGCTTAAAGCAAACTACCGCGGCCACCGCAAGCGCTGGGTGCAGCAAGCACTTATTAATGCACGGCACCATTTAGATCAGCACCTAAGCCGCAGTAGTACCTTGAAAAGCCAATACGATGACCTTGCACGCTTACTAAAACTGGATCAACCGCCTACACGCATGGAATGCTTTGACATCAGTCATACGGGGGGTGAGCGCACCGTGGGCTCATGCGTGGTCTTTGACAGCGACGGCCCCCTGAAGCAGGACTACCGCAAGTTCAATATCGATGGCATCGAGGCAGGCGATGACTATGCCGCGATGCGCCAAGTTCTTATTCGTCGTTATGGCCGCTTGATTAAAGACGAAGCAGCTTTGCCAGACATGGTGATCGTCGACGGCGGTAAAGGCCAAATGAGCGTCGCCACCGAGGTGCTGGATGAGCTAGGCATCCCCACCCTACCACTGCTCGGCGTATCCAAAGGCCCACAACGCATTGCGGGCGAAGAGACCCTACATTTTGGTGGCCGCGAAATCGACCCGGGCAACCGCTCGCCCGCACTGCACCTGATTGCACAAATTCGCGATGAAGCACATCGCTTTGCCATCACAGGTCATCGTGCACGGCGCGCTAAAAAGATGGTTAGCTCTGGCCTCGAAAATGTCGCTGGCATTGGCGCTAAGCGCCGTCAAGCCCTACTGAAACACTTTGGTGGCATCCAAGAAGTGAAGAATGCGGGCATTGAAGACTTACAACAGGCTCCCGGCATCAGTCCTAAATTGGCCACTAAAATCTACGATTTATTCCACTAGGCCAATCGCTGCGATGCTGCAAAATTGCCCGCTAGGCGCATCACTTTAAAGCTATAATCACCTTAGTCAATTTATTTGTAGGTCATGCGAAGCAAAATCCCCAATGCGCTGACTTGGTTAAGAATTGCCGCCATCCCAGTAATGGTGCTGATTTACTTTATTCCAAACTTGGCCAACCGTGAAGTTATCATCACTACGCTGTTTGTGGTGGCGGCCATCACCGACTGGCTAGACGGTTATTTGGCGCGCCGCTGGAATATCACTTCACCCTTCGGCGCTTTTCTTGACCCCGTGGCGGATAAACTGATCGTATCTACTGCCTTGGTGCTGCTAGTGTCCGATGTGCGTGTGCTTGAACAAGCCTATTTGCCCATCGTATTTATTATCTCGGTTGCCATCATCATTGGCCGTGAAATTGTAATCTCGGCGCTGCGTGAGCTGATGGCAGAAATGGGCAAACGCGGCCAAGTGGCAGTGGATAAATCTGGCAAGATAAAAACCGCCGTACAGCTAGTTGCCATTTCATTGCTGTTATATGCTAAGCCACTATATGGGCTGCCCACTTTCAAAATTGGCGAATGGTTGCTATACCTTGCTGTAGCGCTTACTTTGTGGTCAATGTGGGTGTACTTAAGCAGTGCTGTTAGATCATTTAACGAAGATGCTAGCTAAACACAGGCAATCCACAGTTTTTATCTGTTTGTTGTTGACAAGGCCCAGCGCATCGGTAGAATCCACTGCCCTGTTTGCGGGAATAGCTCAGTTGGTAGAGCACGACCTTGCCAAGGTCGGGGTCGCGAGTTCGAATCTCGTTTCCCGCTCCAGTTTCAAAGGCCCAGTGTGAACGCGTTTGCACTGGGTTTTTCTTTATCACAAGCGCGCGCTAGTAGTTAATTTTTGCACGCACTGGTGATAAGATAGCGCACGCATAAGGCTGGATGGCAGAGTGGTTATGCAGCGGCTTGCAAAGCCGTGTACCCCGGTTCGATTCCGGGTTCAGCCTCCATATGTGCGCAAGTGGTTTGGATTTAGTGCAAACTTTTACGTTTGCTCAAATCACGCTAGCTGTCATTTTGGCGGCCTCGGCCGCTGCCTCATCTATTAGGCAGCGCCAAAACAAGGCCTACCGCCTTAACCTTTTAGCCTTAGCAAGGCCTCGATGCCCGGGTGGTGAAACTGGTAGACGCAAGGGACTTAAAATCCCTCGAGGGCAACCTCGTGCCGGTTCGATTCCGGCCCCGGGCACCATTACAAATCATTGATTTTAAACATAATAATTAAAACTCAGTGTTAACGCTTACAATTGAAAAATAATTGTGTAAGGCGGATGTAGGGCGAAAAAATCTATTTATCACCTTTAGTTTAGCTGTTAAGCACTCACTAAAAACTCTACCAGATTTCAAAGTTGTTTTAATAGTCCATCTATTACAAACAATACCCCCCCATTAAGGGGCCACTAAAAATCAGG
>CALIFM010000059.1 GCA_938021685.1 uncultured Gammaproteobacteria bacterium
GGCATTATACGATCGCCAAGGCTTACAACACCGTATTGTAACGCGCAAAAAAGCGGGGTTTAATACGGACGTAGAAGAGCGCGCATTGGCACAAATAAATAGTTATAACCCCTATGCCGTTTAATCGCGCACGAACCTAAACAAAAAATTCAAAACCATGCTGCCGTATATAAAAATTGCCCGTTTTGACCACTGGTTCAAAAATGTGTTTATGATTCCAGGGGTGCTGGTTGCCTTGTATTTGCACCCTAACTTATTACAAAACAATTTGTTTTGGCCGCTGGTGATTGCGCTGTTAGCGACGGGCTTTGTGGCCTCCAGTAACTATGTCATCAATGAAGTGCTGGACGCCGATAAAGACCGTTTACACCCAGTTAAAAAATTGCGTCCGGTTCCGTCGGGGCAAATCAATACCAAGCTTGCCTATGGTTTATGGATTGCCCTTGCCATGTTGGGCTTGGCGATGGCCTATACCTTAGGTAAACCATTTTTTTACAGTGCCTTGGCACTATGGGTGATGGGCTGCTTTTATAACATTCCGCCGATTCGCACCAAAGAAAAGCCCTATCTAGACGTACTGTCCGAATCAGTTAATAATCCGTTGCGCTTGTTGCTTGGTTGGTTTGCTACGGGCACCGAGTTTTGGCCACCGTTGTCGCTGGTGATCGCCTATTGGATGATCGGTGCCTTTTTTATGGCAATCAAGCGTTTTGCTGAGTACCGCCGTATTGGCAACAAACAGCAAGCTGCTGCTTACCGCAGCTCGTTTGCGTATTATAACGAAGAGCGCTTGATGATTAGCATCATGTATTACGTGGCCGCATTTGGCTTGTTTTTCGGCGTGTTTTTAATTCGCTATCGTATGGAGTTCATCTTGGCCACGCCCTTTATCGCGGGTGTGATTGCATGGTACATGCACTTAGGATATTTGCCAGACAGCCCGGTGCAGTACCCCGAGAAAATCTACAAGCAAAAGGGGTTCGTGGTTTATTTGCTGCTGACGGTAGTTATCATGTTGCTGCTGTTGCTGGTAGATTTTCCTACACTAGCACAGTGGTTCCCTGATGCGCCGGTACCGCGCCAGTAGGCCTATTTCACTGTGAATGCCGCGTTTAAAACGTATGCTGTTTTTGATTTGGACGGCACATTGACTCGACGCGATACTTATTTAGATTATTTAGTCAGTTATTGGCTTAAGCACCCCAAGCAATGGCTTAAGGGGATTCCTCTCGGGCTGTATGCCGCGGCGTATTTTTGCAGACTAAAAGACAACACTTGGCTTAAACAACGTTTTTTAGCCACTTTGTTTGCCGGTTGCAGCCGTGAGGAACTAGTAGCCTGGAACCAGCAATTTATTGAGCACACCTTGGCAGACAATATGCGGCTTAAAGCCAAGGGCACCTTGGCTTTACATAAAGAAGCCGGGCATGAATGTGTGTTGCTGAGCGCCAGTTTGGATCTTTATGTGCAAGAGTTGGCCAAGCAAATGGGGTTTTCACAATGCTTAAGTACTAAGGTACAGTGGCAAGACGGTGTGTTAACAGGCCAGCTGGATGGTGAAAACCTAAAAGGCGAGCAAAAAGTGTTCGCGTTGCGGGCTTTTTTAGATCGGCAGGATCACAAAGACGCTAACATTATCGCTTACGGTGATCATGCTTCAGATTTCCCATTGCTCAAAAGTGCGGACCAAGGTGTCTTGATAAGCGAAAATCCTCGCTTGCAACAACAAGCAAAAGCCGCAGGCTTGCAGGTGCAGCAATGGTAGGGCAATCGTCATCTATGCAAGTGAATGCACCTATGTGGGGTGTGTTTGGAGGCTCGTTTGATCCGGTTCACATTGGCCATATTCAAACCGCAGCTAGTGTGATAGAGCAACTCTCATTGGATAAAATGCTGCTGGTGCCCGCTGCGCGCTCACCGTTTAAGGGGCGCAGCCATGCTGATAACGAGCAGCGCGCTCAAATGTTGGAATTAGCCATCGAGGGCCACACAAAATTTATTCTAGATCAGCGCGAGCTTAAACAGCCGCCTCCGTCTTACACAGTGAATACATTAGAAGCGATCAAGCAGGAAAAGCCGAATGCCCATTTGGTGCTGATTTTAGGCATGGATGCGTGGTTAAGCTTTGATCAGTGGCGCCAGCCCGAACGTATTTTGCAATTGGCGCACATTGCGGTGATGACGCGCCCGGGCTACACCCAGCAGGCTGATGCAGCGTTTTCTGCATTGGACCAAAAAAGCAAAAACTCTTTGTCGCTGCGTAAGCAGCAAGCGGGGCAAATAATGTTTCTTGATGTGCCAGCAATTGATGTGTCATCAACGGCTATTCGTAAAGCGTATAAAAAAAACATCACCGATGTCGTCGGGGTGGCCCCCAAAGTAAATGACTATATTGAGCATCATCAGTTATATCGTTAGCCACTATGGCTATTTAAAATAGAGAATTGGGAAAACTATGGAGCATTAATTTTAGGTGTTCAGCAGCTAAGCTTTCAGCTAGAATTGCGTTCCAGCTCCAGTTGGTAAACCTATTACTAGCGGTTGCGGACCTTAATTATTTTGTTTAGGAGTACTGGATAATGCGTAAATTACTTTGGGTTGTCTTTTTTAGCGTCTTTTTAGCTAGCTGTGGCGGTGGAGGCAACTCTAATAGTGGTGCCGGTCAAACTTCCGAGACACCAGCACCTGAGCCAGAAGAGTCGCAGCCAGAAGAGTCGCAATCTGGGGGAAAACAAGAATCGATCGTAATAATTAGTGATAGCATTGGCACAGGCGCGACGGCGTCCTATGATTTTGGCTCATCGATACAAGGCCGAACAAGCCTGACTGTGATCAACAGAAGTATCAGCGGTCAAACTACTGCACAAGGAGCGCCACAAGTGGCCGGATTTCTTCAGCAATTTGATCCTAAATTTATTGTGGTGTTGCTGGGTACTAATGATGCATTGCAGAACAAATCGGCGTCTGGGGCGGTTAACACGCTTCGTAGCATGGCTCAGCTAGCTCTTGATAATGGTACTATCCCTATAATTGGTACTTTGCCGCCAATCTACTCCTCAAATTCGGCAAATGATATTGCTGCCTCCATTAGTGGCGGCTTGTTCGGGATTTCAGGAGCCCGCATTGCACGAGTTCGACAAGCGTTAGGGCCAAGTGACATGTCGCCGGATGGTATTCACCCTAACAACTCGGGGCAAAGCAAGATCGGCGCGGTGTTTGCAAATAATTTGTACGACTAGCACAGATCTGTTAATTAAAAGCTGCGCACTTTTAATAGTGTGGGGGTTTTTCATCTGACGCGCCTATATCTTGTGCAGAGCCCTGCTCCAATAAGCCTTGTACGCGAGCATTAAGATGTCGATTTTTTTCAGCCAAGGCATCCAGCTGCTGCGATTGCTGATACACCACTTTATTTAAAGCTTCTATGGTGTGCTCTAAGTACGCCAGCTTAGTTTCGATGGTTTGCAGTCTTGGTTCAGTCATGAGGCCGATGGCAAGTGTTGTATCTGGGTGCATTTTAACACGAGCTTTAAACTCTACGGGTGCGTAGCAGCGCTAGTCTTGGTAGACTGCGGTTTTTTAAAACAGATAAAAAACCATGCCAAAAGATCAAATTATTAGCACTGATGCCGCGCCTAGCGCCATTGGCGCGTATTCCCAAGCGGTAAGAACAGGAGACACCGTTTACATTTCAGGCCAAATACCGTTAGACCCACAAACCATGGAAGTGGTGCAAGGCGGCTTTGAAGCTGAGGCTCATCAGGTGTTCAAAAACCTTAAAGCCGTGGCCGAGGCGGCAGGCGGTAGTTTAGATGATGTGGTGCGTGCCACTATTTACATGATGGATCTAAACGATTTTGCCAAGGTGAATGAAATTATGGGCGAATATTTTGATGCACCTTTTCCGGCCCGCGCAGCAGTGGGCGTGGCGCAGCTGCCTAAAGGAGTGCTGGTTGAGATTGATGCTATTCTATCGCTGGCCTAGGCCTGCTTTTTGACTGAAAAAGCACAATACATACAAAGCGGCGATCAGCCGCTGACTATTTTGCGCGGCGTGGGCGAAAAGCTAGCCGCGCAGCTTGCGCGCATTGGTATTGTCAGTTGCCAAGATCTGATTTTTCATCTGCCGTTTCGGTATGAAGACCGCACGCAGGTCTGCCCCGTTTATAAGCTACAGCATGGTCAGCAGGCGCTGATATTAGGCGCAGTGGAAACGGCCCATGTGCAGTTTGGCCGCCGTCGTAGTTTGCTGGTGCGCCTCAATGACGGCGGTGCACGAATTACCATGCGGCTATTCTATTTCAACGCCCAGCAACAAAAAGCATTGGAGCAAGGCCAGTGGGTGCAGTGCTATGGCGAGGCGCGCCTTGGGCCCAACGGTATGGAAATGATCCACCCAGAATACCGTGTGCATGCGATCGAGCCTGAGTCAATCACCACCGATGTGCTCACGCCGGTGTACCCCACCACCGATGGGGTTGGTCAAGCACGTATGCGTAAGCTGGTCAATCAAGCTTTCGAACAATTCGCGCATGCCACGCAGGATTATTTGCCGCCTAGCATTCGCCAAGACTTACAACTGCTCAGTCTAGATGATGCTTTGCACACAGTGCATGCCCCTAAGGCTGAAGATGATATAAACAGTTTGCTCAATGGCACGCATCCAGCGCAAAAGCGTTTGGCGCTTGAGGAGTTGCTGGCGCATCATTTGGCGCTACGTGCTAACCGAGAAGAGCGCCAACAAAACCCAGCCCCGGTGATTAAGCCAGACGGTGAACTGTGGCAGCAACTGCAACGGAGCTTGGGTTTTACCTTGACGGATGCGCAGCAACGGGTGGTGACAGAATTAGAACAAGACCTAGCGCAAGCAAGCCCCGGCTTACGGCTGGTGCAGGGCGACGTGGGATCAGGCAAAACAGTCGTGGCAGCGGCGGCAGCTCTACATGCAGTGGAAGCAGGTTGGCAGGTGGCTATTATGGCCCCCACGGAATTATTGGCCGAGCAGCACCGTCGTAATTTTTTAGCATGGTGCGAACCGCTCGGGGTGAACTGTGTGTGGTTAACGGGTCGTTTAGCGGCGGTCAAGCGGCGCGAAGCCACGACGCAAATTACTTCGGGCGAAGCACAAATTGCCATTGGTACGCATGCCTTGTTTCAGGACGAGGTCGAGTTTCATAAGCTGGGCCTCATTGTGGTGGACGAGCAACATCGCTTTGGGGTGGGCCAGCGTTTGGCGTTGAAGAAAAAAGGAGAGCAGCAAGGCCTTGCGCCGCATCAAATTATAATGAGCGCCACGCCCATTCCACGCTCCTTGTCGATGGTGTATTACGCCGACATGGATGTGTCTAACATTGACGAATTGCCGCCTGGGCGTATCCCGGTGCAAACCGTGGTGCTAGCTAATTCGCGCCGCGATGAAGTGCAGCAGCGAGTGCGACTCGCTTGCCAAGAAGGGCGACAGGCTTACTGGGTGTGCCCTCTCATTGAAGAATCAGATGCGCTGCAAGCGCAAGCAGCAGAAGAAACCGCCAAGCTGCTCACAGCTCAGTTTACCGAGCTTAACGTTGGCTTGGTACACAGTCGCATGAAGCCCAAAGAAAAAGACACCATTATGGCGCGCTTTCGCGGCGGTGAGATCAACTTGTTGGTGGCGACCACGGTGATCGAAGTGGGCGTGGACGTGCCCAATGCCAGCTTGATGATTATCGAAAATGCCGAGCGCTTAGGCTTAGCCCAACTGCACCAGTTACGCGGCCGTGTGGGCCGTGGCAGCAGCCAATCGGTTTGTGTACTGATGTATCAAGCTCCGCTTGGGCAGAAGGGTAAAAAGCGTTTAGATATTTTGCGCCAAACCAGCGACGGCTTTGAAATTGCCCGCCATGATCTTGAGCAACGTGGCCCTGGCGAGTTGATGGGCACCCGACAAACCGGCGAGCAGGCCTTAAAGATCGCCAACATCGTGCGCGACCAAGCTTTGTTGTTGACGGTGGAAAAAGCAGTGCACGAACTTGATCAGCAAGACGTGAGGATTAAGCAAAAAATCATTGAGCGTTGGGTAAAAAGCAAAGACCAATACGCGCAGGTTTAAGCAGCTGAAAGTGATCAGTTAATACAGCATCCGTACGCGCTGCGCCACTTCAGTGGCGCTGGCACCATGGTTAATGACGTCAGCCAACTCGGTGTTTTCATCAATTAAGTAAATGCGTGAGGTGTGGTCAACCAAGTAATTGCCCTCACCGTCGTCTTCCACTTTTTTGTGATACACCCCGTAGCGGGTGCCCACCTCTAAAATTTCGTATTGGTTGCCGCGTACGCCGGTGATGTTAGGGTGAAAAAATGGGCCATAGTTATGCAGTTTTTCCAACGTGTCTCGATCGGGATCAATACTGACCAGCAGGCCTTTGACAGGCTGCTCGTCGCCCAGAATTTTCATGGCTTCGCCCATGATCGCCAGCGAGTTGGGGCAGACGTCGGGGCAAGAGGTATAGCCAAAATAAATCAGTACAGGTTGGCCTTTAAAGTCCGACAAAGATAGTTTGCCTTCGAAACTGTCTAGGGTGAAATCACCGCCGGTATAGCCTCCGGTGCGCAGTGCCCGTTGTTGTGTTTCACTTTCTTTGTTTAGCCAATTATAGCTGGCAGCGCCAAGGCCTACGGCCAGCACGGCAGCGGCAAGGTAAGGCAAGATTTTTTTCATCAGTCAGGTCTTAAAAACAAAGGAAGCAATGAGATATTCTGCCATTTAAGAGGTTAAAAGAGCCGTTAAGTTCCCACACAATAAAAGGAAACGAGATGATTTTATATCCACAATTTAGGCAGGCTTTAACCAAACAGCGCAATCGTGAAAAGCAGCACCACCAGCGGGCCTGACAGATTCGGCGCTAATTAAGCTATTAATACTCAAACCGTCATTAAAAGCCGAACCCGGCCAAACACCGCGCGCTTCTAGCGCACCGACGTTGACGCGTTCACTTAGGGTGGCATGCAGTTGTACTTGATCTTGAGTATTGCCCAGTATCACAAGCTGGCCCTCGCTGATATTTTGCGCCGCTGCATCTTGCGGATGGATGTGCACACAAGGCTGTTTTTCGTATTTTAAGGAATGGGGCAGCTCCGTGAAGGTGCTGTTTAAAAACCGCCGCGCAGGGGGCGTAGTTAGACGAAATGGGTGCTCTTCATTAGCGGCAAAAATTTCGTCCCAATGCCCTGGCCAAGCAGGCATGTGTTTTTCGGTGTCACCTGCTGCGTGCCAGTCAGGCTTAAAGCGAAATTTCTTGTCGGGCCAATCAAAGCCTTCAAGGTAGTTCATGTGCTCATAGCTGCCTTTGCTATCATGCCATTTGTCAGTCTGCAGTTGAGCCAAGTTAGGGTAGTTCGAATCAGCCATTGTTTGTTCCATCACCTGCTCAGCTGTTTGCTCAAAAGCAGGATGGTTGGCTCCTAAGCGCTTAGCCAGCGCACAAATCACATCATGATTACAGCGTGCTTCACCCGGCGGCTTGATTAGGGCTTTGGATGTTTGCAAATAAGTATGTCCATAGCTGGTGTATAGATCATCGTGCTCCACAAAAGTGGTGGCGGGTAGTACGATGTCAGCCATCTTCGCTGTTTCGGTCATAAACTGCTCGTGCACGCACAAGAACAAATCATCGCGCGCAAAGCCCTCATGCACACGGCGTAAATCAGGGGTCACTGCCATCGGGTTGGTGTTTTGAATTAGCATCGCCTTTACGGGAGGGCCGCCTTGCAGATCAGTTTCATTACCGGTTAATATGGCCCCGACGCGACACATATCCAGCCAGCGTGAATCATCACGGCGCTGGTCAAGGCCCTCAAGGTGATTTTTATCTAAATGAAACATGCCAGACGAGCCTAGCAATGCACCGCCGCCTAAATGCTGCCACGCACCTGTAACGGCAGGCAAGCAGCTGACCGCATGCACATTGTGCGCGCCGTTGCGGCTGCGTGAAAAACCGATGCCCAAACGAATAAAGCTTTTCGGGGTTTGCCCATACAACCGCGCTAATTTGCGGATGTCTTCGGCCGCCACGCCCGTAATTGCTTCTGCCCACTCTGGGGTTTTATCTTTTAATTGTGCCTCGAGCTCTTTGGGTTGGTCGGTGTATTGCTCAAGGTAGATGTGGTCAGCCAAGTTTTCGGCAAACAATACCTGCATCATAGCTGTGGCCAGTGCGCCATCGGTACCAGGCTTAGGCGCAAGATGCAGGTCGGCTTTTTTAGCTGTGCCCGTGCGCGAAGGGTCAATCACCACCAGCTTGGCGTCATTTTCACGTTGCGCGCGGCTAACGTGCTTCATAAAGTTTATTTGCGTAGCCACGGCATTGCAGCCCCAAATAATAATGAGGTCAGAATGCTTAACATCACGCGCATCGGTGCCGCGCACTGAGCCAGCGCCGGCTTCCCAACCCGCATAAGCGATGTGGGTGCAGATGGTTTCTTCCATGCCCGAATAGTGTAAGCAGTTGGCGAGGCGCACCAAGCCATAGCGCTGCACTTTGCCCATGGTGCCGCCATAGTGAAAAGGCCACACGGATTGGCTGCCGAACTCATCCGTCGCCTGCTTAAAAGCCTTGGCAACTGTGTCCAATGCCTCATCCCAGCTAATTTGCGTGAACTCACCACTGCCTTTGGGGCCGGTACGTTTAAGCGGGGTGGTCAGCCGATCCGGGTGGTGGGTGCGCTGCGCGTAATTTGCTACTTTGGAGCAAATTACGCCAAGGGTGTAGTCATTGTCTTTAGCGCCACGCACGGTGCCGATGGTGTGGTCGTCCAGCACCTCCACTTCCAATGCGCAGGCGCTGGGGCAATCATGTGGGCACACGCTGTTTTTTATTTCGGACATAGGGCAAGTCTGAAGTTGAAGCACATATTAAGAAGCGTTGATTTGGTAAAGTTTTCTGGTGGCAGGCACGTTGTCTCTACCTGAAAACTCTTCGTCATGCATATACTGCATCTGATTTTTAAGCATGACTTTGCCAGAAGCGGTATTTGAATCCAAGTGAGTTGCTGTTATTTTATTTGCAGCTAGATGCTTAAAAGCGTGCTTAATCATGGCGCCAACCGCTTCAGTGGCATAGCCTTGGTTCCAGTAGGGCTCTCCCACCCAATAACCAAGCTCATAAGTTGCTTCACCTGACTCGCTTTTGATTAAAGTAATGGCGCCTAACAGTGAGCCTGCGTTTTTATCACAAATGGCATAAGTGGCAGCAGCACCATTAAGAAAATTGGTGTGAGTAAATTCTATCCATTCCTCGGCCATCTCGATGCTATAGGGGTGCGGAATACTCAAGGTTGTTTTTGCAACATTCCAGTTGCCAGCGAGTGCATTGATAACAGGTTTGTCGCCAGCTTTGAGTGGGCGCAGCAGTAATCTTTGCGTTTTAATTAAGCGTTGCTCCATCAGTTAATCCCACGGGGAAAAGCCCTGCTTCTATCGTACCAACGAGTACACATGCTCATCTAAAAACACGCCATTTTTATAGGCCCCTTTTTTGAGTATCCCGTCTAATTCGTAGCCGTTTTTCTCTAGCACGCGCATGGATGCTTTATTCGGCGCATAAACTGGAGCGGATAACCTAACAATATCGGAGGTGGAAAACACATCTTTGGTCATTTCACAAACGGCTTGTGTCGCAACTCCTTTGCCCCAAAACTTCCTGCCAAGCCAGTAGCCCATTTTTGCCGTTCGGGCATGTTCATGCTCTCCTGGAGAAACACTAATAACTCCTGCAAGTGCTCCGTTATAAGTGATTGCTCTATAAATCCCGTTTTTACTGCCAGTTTGGATAAACCAGTCGGCATCTTTTTGAGTATAGGGAAAAGGCACTCTACTGCTTAAATACCGAATTACTTTTTCATCATTAAGATTCTTAACAAGCGCATCTAAGTCGTGGCCGGCAATTTGTCTAAGTAAAATCATGGGTTTAATCTCGCTGGCAAAAGCGCCGCTCCACTGCCATTACCGCGGCTTCTACCCGAGAATGCACCTCTAGCTTACGTAAAATAGCCTTGACGTGCAGCTTTACGGTGCCGTCGGAAATATCCAAATGGCGTGCAATCACTTTGTTACTTTGGCCTTCGGCGAGGTGGCACAAGATCTCGGCTTCACGTGGGGTCAGTGTGCTAAAGGGCGAAGTGGGCGTTTGCGCGTTGCTTGAGTCACCATCTTGCACAAGGCTGGCTAGCGCGCCCGTTAAATCGGGGGCCACAACTGTCTTGCCCGCCACAATGTCGCTCAGGGCCACCACCAATGCATCGGGCTCCATGTCTTTAAGTAAATAGCCCTTGGCACCGCCGCGCAAGGCATCGGCTAAATCGTGGGTTTCGCTGCTGGTGGTCAGCATCACCACGGGTTTTTGGTTGCCCGCGTCGCTGAGTTTTTGCATCAGCTCTAAGCCACTTATTTCGGGCATGCGCAAGTCCAGTAAAATAACATCCACTTCGCCAGCCATGGCTACTTCAATGCCTTCTTGGCTGTCGCCGGTGGCGGTGATACCAATGCCGCGCCGCTCTAGCAAGCTGATGATGCCTTCACGAAACAGGGCATGGTCATCGATCATTAACACGCGCATGGACATAAACGAATTGGAGTGAATTAGGCTAGGGTGTTCATTGTGGCTTAAAAGATAACAGAATTTGAGCGCCTTCGCCCCTGCTACTTTGGATAGATAAACTACCGCCAATGAGCTGTGCGCGTTCTTGCATCACGCTTAAGCCAATGTGGTTACTGTAATCGGTGGATTCATCGCTTTGGTTCAGTTCGGGCGGCAACCCTTCGCCGTTGTCTTTAATCTGCATTTGGCATTCGCCATTCTCCAGCTGGCTCAACAGCACTTGCACTGCATCAGCGCCGCTGTGTTTTTGCACATTTTTCAAAGCCTCCTGTGCAATGCGAATAATGTTCACTTCCACGTCTTCTGATAAAGCAATGCTTTGCCAATCATTTTGATAATCTACTAGGATGCCGGTTTCTGTACGAAAGCGTGCCAAGATTTTTTTAAAGCCCGCGGCCAAGCTACCCGACTCAATGGGTGCTCGAAATTGGCCAATTAAGCTGCGCAGCTCTTGGTGCGCGCTTTGCACTAATTTATCCACTTTTTGCATTTGCTTGCGAGTGTTAAGCGGATCGCCTGCGCGTAGGGTGTCGTCTAAAATATGTACTTGAAAGCGTAAGGAGGCTAGGGTTTGTGCCATCGAGTCGTGCAGCTCGTGCGCAAAAGCGGTGCGTTCAGCCATGCGCCCCAGTAAAATGGAGTCTTGCTCTTGCTGGGTTTTTTCCAGTGCCATGCCAAGGTTTAAGCCTAAGTTTTCTAAAAGCTCGCGGGTGGCGGGGTCGATTTGGCTAATAGGGGTGTTCATATATAAGCGATAAAGACCGTAAATGCGGTCTTTAAAGCTGAGCGGAATAACCATGCAATGCGATTCACTGCGCACGATCTCAATGCGGTTGTCAATCAGCGGTTCGGCTTCAAGGGCGCAAAGCAAGGTTTCATTACCGTCTTCGTCATACAAATAGGCTTCGGCTAGCAAGGCCTGCGAAGCCGAACGCAATGCGGGCAAATAGCGCGAAATAAAGCCTTCCACATCATGCGTTTCGTTCAGGCCGGCGGTGATGTCATATACCAAGCGTAGCGAGCGTGATTGCTTCTTGATTTGCGCAGTGCGCTGCTTCAGCTCATTGCTGCGTTGCTGGGCCAAGCTTTCCAGCCATTCGGCTAAGCGGTTGATGTTGTCCAGCACCAATGCATGTTGTGGGTCATTCAGCTCTAAACGGGCGCTAAAATCGCCTTGGCGAAATTGCGAGGCCCAACGGGTGATTTCGTCTAATGCGTTGCTCATTATTTCTAGTCAGCCGCTCTATTGCGCTGAGCTTGTAATAACGCCAGCAAGGTCGTGTTTTCAGCATCGTTTAGGCGGCGGCTTTGTGATAATTGCAACAAGGCGTTGAGCTCTTGTTCTCGGCATTCATTCTGTAATTTAATCAAGCAATCTTGCAGCACTTGGCTTTTCTTGTCATCGCTGCCGAGGTGCTGCTGACCTGCGAGCTTTTCCAGTGCCGCATGTTGAGGGTGGCTGCGCATACGCTCTAATAATTGGGCGGTGTTAAGTTCGGGGCCTACTTGAGCGCAAGTAAATAATTCTTGCAGTAGCGTGCTGCCTTTCAAGCTTTCTTCATCGTTAGGCAGCACCGAAAAGTATTCGCTCAAAGCCCCAGCTAGCTGGGGTTGTTGCACGAGCAGGCTGATGGCTAAGGCGATAGGCGATAAAGACCCACCTTTTTTCTGGGTGGGTATCGGCGCGGCGGCTTTTTGTTTGGGTGACTCGGCCAGTGCTTGCTCGCTTAGGCCGACAATTTGGCTGAGGCGTTCCACCATTAATTGCCGAAAGGTGCCAGCAGGCAAAGCATCCAGCAGCGGCTTGGCTTGGTCCGCTAAACGCGCGCGGTGATCAAGCCGGCTTAGGTCTAATTCATTGCTTAAGCTATCAAACAAAAACGACGGTAAAGGGTCAGCGGCCGCTAGACGGGCTTTAAATGCATCAGTACCTTCTTGGCGTATTAAGGAATCAGGGTCTTCTCCTTGCGGAAGCAACAAAAAACTGACTTGGCGTTCATCAGTTAATAAGGGCAGCGCTGCTTGCATCGCTTTCCACGCCGCTTTGCGCCCCGCGCGATCGCCGTCAAAGCAAAACACCACGGCTGGGGCGGCTCGAAATAAGCGTTGTAAATGACTGGCCGTGGTGGCCGTGCCCATGGTGGCTACGGCGTGTTTGATGCCGTTTTGTGCCAAGCCGATCACGTCCATATAGCCTTCAACCACTACCGATTCAGCGGCAAGGCCAATTTCGCGGCGCGCTTGGTGCAGACCATATAGCTCGCTGCCTTTGTGGAATAAGACTGTTTCAGGCGAATTTAAATATTTGGGTTCGCCTTGGCCGATGATACGTCCGCCAAAGCCGATCAATTTGCCGCGATAATCTTCAATTGGGAACATAATTCGTTGGCGAAAGCGATCATAATGCCCGCCGTCGTCTTTGGTTATCAGCAAGCCTGTGTTAACCAGTGCTTTCGTGGTGGTAGCATCAGCACCCAGCGCGGTAGATAAGTTGTTCCAGCCATCGGGTGCAAAACCAATGCCAAACCCCAGTGCAGTTTTTCCGTCTAGGCCGCGGCTTTTTAAGTAATCGATAGCTTGCTTTGCATCGGGGTGATCTTTAAGTTGCTGGGCATACCAATCGCGTGCTCGGCCCAGTACTTCGTGCAAGCCTT
>CALIFM010000060.1 GCA_938021685.1 uncultured Gammaproteobacteria bacterium
TTGTACTTAATGTCGTGGCTAGTTCGCGCAAAGCTAGTTAAATCCTTACAACCCTTTGCACCACGCCTACTTAAAATGTCGCGCTGGTTTGATTTTCTCGGCAGTAACAACAGCGGCTTTTTTATGCAGATTGATGGACAAAGCCAAACCAATGAACCGCACAGCGTGCGCTTTGATTTATTGGCACGCAGCAGTGATGGTATCTATATTCCTTGTATTCCCTCTATTCTATTAGCGCGGCAATTGGCGTGTGATGAAATTACTCAGTGCGGTGCGCAGCCCTGCATGGGCTTGATTAGCTTGCAATCCTATTTACAAGAGCTGCATAAACTGGATATTCAATGGCAAGTTAGCAACATGCATAACGAAGATGTGGTGAAAATCTAGAGGCATGACAAATACGGACGATACTTGCCAGGTGTTGATGGTGGCCGCGCCCAGCTCGCGCCAAGGAAAAACGGTGGTGACGGCGGCATTAGCGCGGCACTATGCACAGCAAGGCAAGCGTGTGCAGGTGCTTAAATTAGGACCAGATTATCTTGACCCCACTATTTTAGAATGCGCCAGCGGCCAAGCAGTATGGAACCTAGACTGGTGGATGATGGGCGAGGCGCATTGCCGCCAAATATTGCACCATGCCACTCAACATAATGACGTGGTGCTAATTGAAAGTTTGATGGGCCTGCATGACAACGAGCCCAGCAGCGCGCAGCTAGCACAGGCTTTGGGCGTGCCGATTTTGCTGGTCATTAGCATGGCTAAATTTGCGCAGACAGCTGTCGCAGTGGCGCAGGGTATGGCTAGTTATGATGTGGGCGCAAAATTTGTAGGGGTGGTGGGTAATTTATTGGGCAGCAATCACCACCATACTTTGGTAGCACAGGCTTTTACTGATGCGCCCAATGCGCCGCCTTATTTAGGCAGTTTGCGCCGTGATGAGCGTTTAGCCTTGCCCGAGCGCCATTTGGGTTTGGTGCAAGGCAGCGAATTGCCGCAGCTAGATGTGCAGCTAGATGCAGCAGCGCAATCTTTGCTTGATTATGAGATTGACTTAAATTTCCCTAGCAATGCGCGCAGTCAATTTATTGTGACTACACAAGATACTTCTTCTGTAAGTGGTCTACTGGCCGGAAAGACCATCGCGATTGCTCGTGATGCTGCCTTTAGCTTTATCTATCCAGCGAATGTGGTGGCTTTAGAGCAACAGGGCGCACAGCTAGTTTATTTTTCGCCTTTGCATGAGAAGCAATTGCCAGCCTGTGATGCAGTTTGGTTACCTGGTGGTTACCCGGAATTACATTTGGAAGTGTTGGGTGAAAACCACGCGATGCAAAGTGCAATGAGTGTGCATATTGAAGTGGGTAAAGTGCTGTATGCTGAGTGTGGAGGCATGATGGTGCTAGGTAAGTATATTAAAGATTTGAGTGGTAAGCAGCATGCGGGGCTTGGCCTATTTGATGCAGAATTTGAAATGCATGCGCATTTTCAAAGCATTGGCTACCAGCGCCTATCATGGCAAGGCAAGGAGTTACGTGGCCACAGCTTTCATCACTCAAGTATGACAACGGCTCTTAAGCCAGTAGCGCATTGTCAGAAAACAAGCAGTGAAAAAGGTGAAGGTTTTTGTGAACAAGGTAAATTGCGTGTGACTTATGCCCATTTATATTTTGCATCCAACCCGCAGCTGATGGCAGCCTTATTTACCTAAATCTCAGCTTTGTGCAGCACCAATTGATAACGATTGCGGTCTACTTGATTGCTTAGGGCGTGCGAATCATC
The DNA here is from genome assembly GCA_938021685.1 of uncultured Gammaproteobacteria bacterium. Classification (GTDB taxonomy): domain Bacteria; phylum Pseudomonadota; class Gammaproteobacteria; order Arenicellales; family Poriferihabitantaceae; genus JAAELZ01. The sequence continues at coordinate 1,780 of CALIFM010000060.1, forward strand.
AGCCGGGGTTAACTCGCCAATAATAGCGACTGTTGCATTTCGCTCTTTTAGCAAGGCATGAGTAGGCCCAGCAAACACACACTGCCGAAACTGGGTGTAACTTAGCGCTTCTAGAATAGGGTCTTGGCTTTTTGCAAATTGATGCAAGGCGGGTAGGCTAAATTCCCAATTCAAATTATCTATTTTAAAACTATCACCAAAAGCGCGCAGCTCTGTCAAAAACTGTGAATCTTGATCGATAAAACGGGAGAACAAATGCATTAAGTGTGCGTGCTGCTCTACCCTATCGGTGGTTTGCTTTTTAGGCGACCTATTTTTTCTCATGGCGTTGTGGTGCCAAGTCAACTGAATAAAGCAGCAGTGGCCTCTGGATTAGAAGCAAAATACAGGTGTAAATAACTAGCAGTGATGCCATTTTCGCGGTAAATCGGCTCGCCAGGAGCAGGGTGGCGCAAGCGTCGGCCGTGGGCGATAGGTTCAAGCGTGCCTTCACAGCAAGTGCGATGGTGAGCGTGGGCGCGCAATTCACCTTCGGGCATCGGCGCGTATTGCATGCCCTGGCAGCCTCCGCGTTCGCGCATAATGCCGTCGCCTGGTAGCAAACCTAGCAAAGCTTCGCGTTGGCCACTTACGTCGGTAAGGTTTTCCATGAGATAGAGCATGCCGCCGCATTCGGCTAAGATCTTCTTGCCCCGTGCATGAAACTTAGCTATAGATTCTTGCATACTAAAGTTCTCCGCCAGTTTTTTATGATGCAACTCAGGGTAGCCGCCGGGCAGCCAAAGTGCATCGCAAAATGGCAGATGCTCATCATGTAGCGGCGAGAAAAATAAGCATTTCGCTCCCATATCTTCTAGCAACTTGACGTTAGCCGCGTAGATAAAACTAAAGGCTTCATCACGGGCGATGGCGATGTCGAGGCCTTTCAGTAAAGGTGGCGGTGTAGTCGGTGTTTGGCCTTGCATAAACTCAACGGGTTCAGGCAATGTATGTAAGCTTGCTTGTTCGATCGCAACGGCGACGGCATCCAGCCGTGCATCCATATCGATCACTTCGCCCGGTTGTACTAAGCCCAGATGACGTTCAGGCAGGGCAATGTCAGCATTGCGACGTAAGCAGCCCAACAAGGGCAGGTCGGCCACACTAGGTTTAAGCATAGATTCACGGATTAAATCTTCGTGCCGTGTGCTGCCTACGGCGTTGGCAATCACGCCGGCAATCTTTAATTCAGGGCGAAATTTCACCAAACCTTGTACCAGTGCAGCAAAAGTTTGTGCCATTGAACCAGCGTGAATAATGATGGCGATGGGGATGCCAAAAAATTGCGCCATATCGGCGCCACTGGGGGCGCCATCAAACATCCCCATCACGCCTTCAATTAAGATTAAGTCAGCTTCGCAAGCCGCTTCATACAAAATGCGCTTACAAGCTTCTTCGCCGACCATCCATAAATCTAATTGAGTAACGGGCTGGCCGCTGGCTTGCTCTAGGATGAGTGGATCGAGATAGTCGGGGCCGGTTTTAAATACACGTACGTCGCGGCCTTGCTGGCGGTGATAGCGTGCAATACCAGCAGTGATGGTGGTTTTGCCTTGTCCAGAAGCAGGCGCGCAGAAAAATAACGCAGGGCATAAAGCCTTTTTGGCTTTGGTATTTGGTTTAGCAGAAGCGGTACTCATGGAAGGAAATCAGGTAACGAAACCCTTACCACTCGATGCCTGCTTGGGCTTTCACGCCTTTGCGAAAGGCGTGTTCCACATCGGCGATATCGCTGATGGTGTCGGCAATGGCGGTTAGCTTGGTGTGCATAGTGCGGCCGGTGACCATCACGCTTTGCATGTTGGGGCGGGCGCTAATAGCCGCCACTACGGGGTCGATGTCGAGGTAGTGATAACGGAACATATACGACATCTCGTCAAACAATAAGAAGTCATAGCTTGGATCTTGCAGGTATTGTTCGGCGATGGCCCATGCTTGCTGCGCAGCGGTAATATCTTGGCTTTTGTCTTGCGTCTCCCAAGTAAAGCCGTGGCC
>CALIFM010000061.1 GCA_938021685.1 uncultured Gammaproteobacteria bacterium
CAGATGAACTCATTCTGCTTGATGCCGAAACGGGGGCAATCCAAGCATTTACTCGCCCATTTAACATTAAACATTACGGACTGGATGCCATCAGGCAATTGGTTGATTTAGACGCACTGGGCGACCAAGTCTTACGTGGCAACAATGTCCACATGATAGCTCATCGCGCTATTAATGCTGATTACCAACTGCATACACCAAACCTAAACCGCTTATTATTTCCGCGCTATAAAAAAGACGCACCAAACACTCTGACAAAGCTAAGCGGCGCAGCAGCTGGCCTTGAATTAATGAAATCTAACGTCATTGCACGTAACCAACCAGGGCATGGTTTTGATCAGTTATTGGGCTTAGTTAAAAGTGTTGATTCGTACCGCCTTGATTACAATGACTTCAAGGTACTACCTGAGCTACTGGCACAAATGCAGCTGCCCGCTGATGGAAAATGAGCAGCATGCTAAACTACTGGAGAATATCGCCAGTTTTGAGCTCAGCCCAGGCGCACTACAACACCTAGAAAGCAATCTCAGTACGCTTAAAGACTGGGATGGTTTTATCAAGCAAATTGAATTAAACGGTCTCGCACCCTTATTCAACAAGCACCTAAACGACCACTCCAGCTTATCCGACCACCTGCCCAAAGTGGTCTATATGCAGTTCAAAGCATTGGTGGTGCGCCATCGCCTAGCCACCGAAGTTCGCGAAAAAGCCATCACCGAGGTTTTACAAGCCTTTGATGTTGCTAAGCTACAAGCTATCGCTCTGAAAGGTTTAGCATTAGCATACTGCATTTATCCCAGCCCCAGCTTAAGGCCGATGCGTGACATCGATTTACTAGTAGCAAAACAGCGTGCGGCACAAGCACAGCAAACTCTACGTGATATCGGCTATAAGGCCGAAGACCGCAAAACGGGCAGCTTATACGATCACCATCACCTACCCGAGGCAAGCAAAACCATTGATGGTATGCATATGAGCTTAGAAGTGCACCACGATGCTTTATCAGGTGACGTTGCTAGCTCCATTGCTGCACACAATTTAACCGAGGAGCTAATTGAATTTGAGATCAACCACCAACGCGTATGGCGATTAGGCCATATCGACACTCTACGACACCTATGTCACCACACTTTTGAACCTGCACAGCGCATCAAACTTGGCTCCATACTGGATTTAGTGCATTATGCGCACACTTATTGTGACGAAATTGATTGGCCACGCATTAGAAAACAGTATCCCTTCATTATCAATAGTCTACGCTGCGTGCATTTTATTACGCCCTTGCCTAGCAATCTAATGCCGCAGATTAACCCACCTACTTGTAAGCCACCTTCAGGGCTGGGAAAAGGCTTTTTGCCGCTATCACAACTGATGCAGCAAAAAGGCTCATTCACAGATAAATTACGAACTATGCTAACCCCTTCTGCTTGGTGGGCACATATTTTTTATGATGTGCCACCAGAAAAATCACTGTTCTGGGTACGCTGGATTCGCCACCCTGCTCAGCTAGCTAAATGGCTGTGGCGGCGTTATTTCGCTATCTTTAAAGAAAAGCTTAATTCGTAAATCATTACCCATTTAAAATTAGCTGAAAACTTCATCATAGACTTTAGCTAGCTCGGTCACCATACGCTCAACGGTGAAGTCTGTTTGATATTTACGATAGCCTGCCTCCCCCATTTGCTGGCGCAAATCTCGGCTTTGTAACAATATCTCTAGTTTTTCTGCCAACACTGTCGCGTTGTCTTTTACTACCAAAAAACCTGTTTCACCATCGACTACCGCATCGCCTACTCCACCAACGTTAGTAGAAACCACTGGCAAACTGGCACTCATTGCTTCCAATGCGCTCAAGGGTAAGCCTTCGTATTTAGAACTTAAAACAAACAAATCACTGTCCGCTAAGCACGATGAAGCATTATTCAGACCGGGCAACAAGGTCACTTTTTTGCTCAAGCCCAGCTGTTTGATCTGATCTTCAATTTGTGGCTGCAGATGACCAGAACCAATAATACTTAATGTAAAAGGGCTACTTACTTGAGCTAAGGCTTCCAACAACAAAGTTTGGTTTTTCACCCGTGTCAGCCGCCCAATATTAATAATGTGCGGCACTCTATTTTGGTGCTTTGAACGCTTTTGCGTACCCTGCACGCCATTTAAGATACAGCGAAGACGTTTTTTAGGTGCAATAAAAAAGCGCCGCGCCAACTCATAATCGTATGTCGACACCACCACAATAAATTTAGAAAAGCGGCCCATCACCCATTCACTCACTAAGCCAATCAATCTACGTTTAAGTGGAGCCCCTTGAGTAAAAGCCCAACCGTGTGCAGTAAACATCGCAGGCGTAGCAGAGCGTTTCGCCGCCAAACGCGCGATAATACCTGCTTTTGATGAATGGCCATGAATCAAATCAGGTTTAATGCGGCTGATATGCTTTTTCAAGTCACGATAGGCAGCTAAATCTTTGCTCGGCGATAATCGTCGTACTAAGCTGGGCATTACGATCACCTCAATGCCTAGCTGGCGAGCAGCTTGAGTTAAGAAGTCGTCTTCACCACACAGCAACACAAAGCGATAGCGCAGCCTTAAGCCCTTTATAATGTCTAAGCAATGAACCTGCGCACCACCAACGTCAGCTTTGGTAATAACAATAAGAATAGTAGGCTGCATAGCTAGTTAGCTAAGAAGCAAAATGCAACACGACTTCTCGGCGATGCTGACTACGGCGAAGTTCGAACAAGTACAAACCTTGCCAAGTACCTAATAATAAACGCCCTTGTTCAAACGGAACCGCCAAGCTACTTTGGGTCAGCATGCACTTAATATGAGCGGGCATATCGTCCGGCCCTTCGGCTATATGGGTATAAAGCGGGTCATTCTCTGGCACCAAGCGATTCATCCATTCAATTAAATCACGTTGCACACTAGGGTCGGCGTTTTCTTGAATTAGTAAACTGGCTGAGGTATGACGAATAAACATTGTAAGCAAACCAGAAGCATGGCCACTCCTTGCAAGCTGCGCACCCACTGCTTGCGTGATTTCTAACAGTTGCTGGCCCTGCGTATCCACTTGAATGCGTTGCAAACTTGGGTTTTGCATACGTTAAGACTCGGAGTCCGTCACAGGCAAAGCATCATATGAATCGCCTTGCTCAAGAATTTGCGCTAATTGCGCTTCGCTTATTGTACTCACCTCCAGCTTTTCAGCTTTATCTGCTTTAGAACCTGCATTCTCGCCAACCAAAACTAAATCGGTTTTTTTCGATACGCTACCAGTTACCTTTGCTCCTTGGCTTTGCAGCAACGTTTTTAATTGTGATCGCCCATATTCGCTAAAAGTGCCCGTAATCACTACAGTTTTGCCGGTGAAAAACGTCTCTTCAGATGTCGGTAATGCAGCTGCCTCTGGCCAATGGATACCTTGCTCATTAATTAAAGCCTGCACCATTTCTTGATTGCCCTCTTCTGCAAAATAATCTAGCAAGCTTTGCGCAACCAGAGGCCCAATATCCTCTAGCTCTTCCAAACTTTCAAGATCAGCTTGCTGCAAAGCTTCTAAACTAGAATAAGCCTGCGCTAAAGTTTGCGCAGTGGTCTCACCCACCAAGGGGATACCTAATGCATACAGAAAACGTGCAAAAGTTGTGCTTTTGCTTTTTTCTATTGCAGCAAGCAAATTAGAAGCTGATTTTTCGCCCATTCGTTCGCGACCAATCAGTTGTTCATACTGCAAGGTATAAATGTCGACTGGTGTTGTAATCCATTCATCGTCCACGAGCTGATCTACCAGCTTTTCACCCAAACCGTCGATATCCATTGCCTTGCGCGAAACAAAATGCCGAAGCATGCCTTTGCGCTGCGCAGCACAAACTAAGCCGCCCGTACAGCGCGCAATAGCCCCGCCTTCTGTGAGTTTAATTGGTGAATTGCACACCGGGCAACGCACAGGAAAATCAAAGGCCTTAGCACTGCTTGGCCGTCTATCGTGCAGCACTTTAACCACCTCAGGAATTACATCCCCGGCGCGACGTACAATCACTGTATCATCAGCACGCACATTAAGGCGTTCAATTTCATCTTGATTGTGCAAGGTCGCATTTGACACAATCACCCCACCTACATGCACAGGTTTAAGTCTTGCAACAGGTGTGATCGCCCCTGTGCGGCCTACTTGTACTTCTATCGCCTCAACCACGGTAAGCTCTTCTTGTGCGGGGAATTTATGCGCTAAACACCATCGCGGCGCGCGTGCAGTATGGCCTAGTGCTAGCTGCTGCTCGCGACTATTAACTTTATAAACCACTCCATCCATGTCAAAATCGATACCATCGCGTTTACCCAACATCGCAGCATGGTACGCCAAACAGCCCTTGATACCAGACACTTGCTTGGACAAGTTGGTAACAGGCAATCCCCACTGTGCGAACTGAGTCAACAACTGTGATTGCTGTTCGGGCAACTCACTATTTTCTACCGCACCAGCGCCATAGAAATAGACACTTAACGGTCTGCTAGCCGTTATCTTTGGGTCAATTTGACGTAAGCTGCCCGCTGCCGCATTACGTGGATTAGCAAAAGGTTTAGCACCATTCTTTATTTGCTGCTTGTTCAGCTTGGCTAGATCAGAGCGGCGAATAAACACCTCACCACGCACCTCAAGGCGATCAGGAATATTCTTACCCTTTAAAGTAAACTGCTCACCCAGCACCGTGCGCATATTGTGAGTAATATCTTCACCTGTTTTGCCATCCCCCCGGGTGGCGGCATGGCGCATATGGCCACTTTCAAACAGCACATTCACCGCTAAGCCGTCTAACTTTGGTTCACACAAATAATCAAGTGTTTGTTCTTCTTCAAGATTTAAACGCGCTTTAACTCGCCGATCAAAGTCTTCTGCATCATCATCATCAAAACCATCGTTGATAGAAAACATTGGCTCAAGGTGCGCCAAGGGCGCAAATGCCGAGCTACGAGTTGTTGGCCCTACCGTTTGAGTTGGTGAATGCTCAAAAGCATATTGAGGATAGCGCTGCTCAAGCGAACGCAAATCATGCATCAACTGATCATACTGAGCATCCGGCAACTGCGGATCATCTAGCACGTAATAGCGGTAATTATGCTGCTCTATGGTAATTGACAAAGCTCGGATTCGAGCTAAAACTTGGGTATCTTTGTCGTGCGCTGAGGCCCTTGCGTTCACGAAAATAGGCGTTTTGCTTCATCACTGCCGGCGGTGATCCCCAGCTTTTGCATTTGTGCTTCAACTTGATTTACATGGGCTTGCAGCTCCTCAAGCTGCTTAGGATCATACTCTTGCCCTTCATAAACAGACAGCGCTCCATTCACCCTTGAAGCATAAGCTTTAGCCTCGTCTAGCATCTGCCTAGCAACCGTAGCGGGTTTTTCAGATGTAGCTAATGACATAACAAATTTCAAAGCGCTAAATTGTTGATTTGCCGCGGCCATGTCTTGCTTGAATGCATCGCCATTAACGTCTTGTAAGTAATATAGCAAGAGATGCTTATCTGCTGCTTGCTTAAAGCGCGCATACCTGCCTTCATAGAAGTCTAGGCCTTGAATTTTGGCACAGTTTTCTACCGTTGCTCCGTGCAGCGCACCATTGTCAACAGGCAACACAATCAACTCAATATCTCCTTGGCAGTTTGCATATAATGCAGCCAAATTTGAAGACTGAATAGCGGCTTCAACAGCTGGCGCTAAGAATGTAACTGGTGCATCTAGTTTTTTTGCTGCCTCTTTAATTTCATCACAAAACCGCTCAAGCTGAGCTAACGTCAACGCGCCACCTTGGTGCAACAATTGGAACGAAACAACAAACTCTTGTACTTGATCCTTAGGCATCAAAGAGCCGAAGTCATACCATTGCTGATCTTGCAAGCTTAAACCATGCACTAAAACAGGCGATGGCACAGCTCTAGTCGCATTCGCAAGTAGCTGCAAAATATCTTTTTTAGTCTGTGCTTTGGGGACACTAAGTTTTGCCCAATAATCAATTTGACGCAAATTCTTGAACACAGCTGTTGGCGTGGTCTGAACTTCTGACGGCGACGTAGGCTCTGGTGTCAAGTTTTGCTCACCTTCATCAACATTTTCGATAGCGCTCGTTTTAGCTACACCCAGTGGCTCATCCGTTTTTGATTCAAAAGGGCTGCCTTCATCTGTATCAATAAATGTATCTGGAAACAAGCCCTTTCCCATGCTCTGATTAGCATTTGATTTATCCAGACCTAAAGGCTCGGTGCCAGCATCTACTTGCTCAAAGAAAGCATCATCTGACTTTTTTTGATCGTTAAATAGCGGCAGCACCTCTGCATCAAGCTGAAGTTCGCCATCAAGCATCACAGCATCATCGCCAAGACTAGGCTCGCTTGTTGTTTCACGCTGACCCTTAACTTGCCTATTCTCCTTACGCCCAGCAAACAATGAGCTAAGTTTGACGCCAACACTTGGCAAGCTAACAATGGCCACACCAGCAATAAGGATGGCGCCAACAATGAGCAATGCAAGTTGTAAATCCATAATCTAAAGTCTATCTAAGCTAAAGGTTGGTCGTCATTCCACCACCACTTATTCCACCATCGCCAAAGCTTGATCAACATCCACTGAAACCACGCGCGAAACACCCGGTTCGTGCATTGTTACGCCAATTAAACTATTCGTAGCCTGCATAGTAATTTTATTATGTGTAATCACAATAATCTGCGCCCGCTGCGCTAAAGTCTTTAAGGTATCACAAAAGCGATCCACATTGGCATCATCCAGCGGCGCATCCACCTCATCCATCATACAAAACGGCGCGGGGTTTAGCTCAAACAAAGCAAACAACAAGGAAACGGCGGTTAAAGCCTTTTCACCACCCGAAAGCAAATGAATGGTGCTGTTGCGCTTGCCTGGCGGCTGAGCGGTCACCGTAATACCCGTGGTCAACCAATCGTCAGATGTTAGCTGCAACGAAGCGCGCCCCCCACCAAACAACTTAGGAAAATAGCCTGAAAATGATTTTTCCAAAGCTGTATACGTCTCTTCAAAACGCACACGGGTTTCTTTGTCAATTTTACGAATCACCTTTTCCAAAGTTGCCAAGGCTTCTTCTAAATCTTGGTGCTGCTTTTCAAGATATTCAGCACGCTCAGACTGCGACTCATACTCCTCAATTGCTACCAAATTAACAGCACCGATCGCACCCAGTTTACGATCAATTTCACTAATCATTCGCTCACATTCATCCGCACTTGGCGCATCTTGCGGCACACTGATATCTTGCAAATTGTAGCCATCGCGGCTGGCTTCTTCTGCCAACGATTCACGACGTGTTTTCTTGGCTTGCTGTTCAAGTCGTGATTGCTCTACGCGCTCACGCGCGGTGTTCACTTCTTGAACACACTGACTAAGCTCGCCTTGTGATTTTCGCACGGCTTCGTCTAAACCGCTCATAACCTCACGCGCTTCACGCAATTTACCTTCACCTTTCTTGCGCAAGCCCAGTTTTTGCTCAAGTTGCACTTCAAGCTCTTTGGTTGGGTCATCGCTTTCATTTGTTTGTGCTTGCGCACTTTTCTTGCGTTCAGCCAATTCTTGCTTTTGTTGCTTCAAGCGATCAAGGCCTGCTTGCACCGCATTAAATTGGGTTTCAATGCGTGCTTTATTAACATTACTTTCGTTCAGCTGTGTTTGCACCTGCCGGTACTGTTGATCTTGTAACGCAACTTCTTCTTGCAGGCGCACTCCTTCAGCTTCAAGCTTTTCGTTTGATTTCCCATGGGCCGTAATTTCCGTATTAGCAACTGCCAAACTAGCCTGTGCAGCATGCAACTTTTGCTGCTCTTCATCATGGTGTAACCCAATTTGATGCAATTCTTCTTGCACAACTGCAAGCCGTTGCTGCGTGTGCGCTTCCTCAGTATCTAATCGTGTCAGCTCACTGCGTTTGTGTGACAGCTGCTGGCTTTGTTCACGTTGCTGTTCACGCAGCTGAGTAAGTTGCTCTTCAAGCTCATTATGGCTTTGCTCATCAGTTTGCAGTTGGGCACCGAGTTTTTCGCTTGCTTGCTGTGCCTGCTGCAAATTATCCTGCAATGATTCAATTTCTTCAGCGCGCACCAAATACCCTGTGTTCATTGCTGACTCACTAGCATGGCTAACCCAGTTTGCACCGTACATTACACCTGACTGGCAAACAATACACTCACCTGCCTGCAATTTATCACGCACCGCTTGAGCCTGCTCAGCCGACTGTGCAGCATACACTCCGGCTAACAAGGGGCTAATATCTACATCATCAGCCTGCAGATGTTGCTGCAACATAGGTAAACCAATGTCACGATTGGGCACGGCTGCACCGCTACGTGCAGAAATAAGAGTCACAGCCTGCTCAGGCATTTGATCCCACAATAGATGCGTTTCTTTTTTGTCAATCACTGCTTGAAAATAGGGGCTCAGCACACGATCGGCTGCACGCTGCCAACCGGATGCCACCTGTACTTTGCTTGCCAGCACATCCGCTTTATCTAAGCCCTGCGCCGTAAGCCACTTTTGATACTGCTGATCCGCATGACTTAAAGACGCCTGCTGAAATTCGTTTAGCGATGCCAAACGCGATTCATACGTGCGACTTAAAGACCGTTGGTCGGCTACTTGCGATTGTCCCTGTTGAATCTTTACTGCTTGCGCATCCAAGCTTTCTTTAAGCTGGTTAATTTGCTGATCAACTTCTTGCAGGCGCGCTTCTTGCGCTTCAAACGATTGCTTAACAGTGCTCATGCCCGTGCTTTCTAAACTAGCGTTAAGTTTTTTTTGCTCGGCTTGTAGTTGCTCACTGCGTTGTGCAGAACGCTGCTGCTGAGCACTGAGTTGATCAATGATGGATTGTTGCAAGTGGCTGGCACTACGCGCAGTTTGTTCAGCAGTGCGCAGCTCATTAGCTTGGCTCTGCCAACTAGCTAAAGCATCTTGCTTTTCGGTCAATATATCGCGCTGCTCTACTAAGCGGTTATTCAACGTTTCAATTTGTGGCGTACATTGATCGGCTTCTTTTTGTAAATCTGCAGCGCGCGCTTGGTCTTGCTCCAATTGTTCGTCAATCACCTTTAAAGATTGGGCCATCTGCTCTAATTGCGTCACCCTTTGGCTATGGGTTGCGCGAATATGCTCAATCCGTTGCTCAAGCTCCGACACCTGTAAACCCAGCTCATAAAATTGGTTCTGCGCCTCATTTAGACCATCCTGTGCCTCGGCCTGTCCACTGCGTGATTGTTCAATTTTTAGCTCTAAAGCACGCTGCTGCGCCATCGCTTTTTCATACTGATTACTGGCAGCATCTAGCTTTTGCTGTTCTTGCTGCAAGTCTGATTGAATTTGATCTTCACGCAAGCGGTAATATAAGGCCGTTTGCTCACGCTTCTGCTCCTGTAAGGTTTTATAACGCTCAGCCGCTTGTGCTTGGCGCTTAAGCCTACGCAGCTGCGCTAATAATTCGCTACGAATATCTTCACTACGCTCGATATTTTCACGGGTTTGTCGAATGCGATTCTCCGTTTCGCGGCGACGATCTTTATACTTTGAAATACCGGCGGCTTCTTCTACATAAGCACGCAAATCTTCGGGCTTAGCCTCCACAATACGACTAACCATGCCCTGCTCGATGATGGAATAAGAGCGTGGCCCTAAACCAGTACCACGAAACAAATCCAGCACATCTTTACGACGCATTTTTTTATCGTTAATAATATATTGCGATTTGCCATCACGGGTCAAAATGCGCTTGATGGAAATTTCAGCAAAGTCTTGATATTGGCTTTTAACGCGGCCCAAGCTGTTGTCAAACAAAAGCTCCACTGATGCGCGGCTGACCGGTTTACGCGATGATGAGCCATTAAAGATCACATCTTCCAACGATTCACCGCGCAACATTTTAGCTGATGACTCACCCATCACCCAGCGCACGGCATCAATCACATTAGACTTGCCACAGCCGTTAGGACCAACTACGCCAACCAGCTCGCCCGAGAACGTCACTTTAGTGGCGTCCACGAAAGACTTGAAGCCAGATACGTTGATATTTTTAAGCCGCATTCAAGAGTCTGCCATTCTTAGGTCTAACCATAGCGAAAATGCCCGATCGCTGTCGGGCATTCATCGACTTAAACCTATGCACATTGATGAATTATAAACGCGGCAATTTTAGCACGTTCGTTCGCCGATAGATTAGCTTTAATACCCACTTACCCAGCACAAACGCTAGCAAACACAAAGCCTAAATCCATAAAAATAAAGCACAAGACGCCGTCAACCCACCGGTTGCCCAGCTAAACAACTTCCAACGAAATGGCGTTGATAAAAACCGCCTAATAGACTGCCCTGCCAGCACCCACGGTGTAATAGCAAAAAAACTAAGAAAAGGTATCATCACCAATACCAAAAGCAGTAGTTTTGGCTTGTCTTTAATTGCCACCAACACTAGACTAACCAAAGCCAACGTGGCCGTAATCGCCTTGGGGTTGGCAAATTGAAACAAAGCTGCAGCTAGTAAACTCATTGGCTTTTCTTCTTCCATATCAGTCTTATTGCGATTAGCATTGGCCATTTTCCAGCCAATTAATACTAACCAAATACTACCTACAATTTTAAGCACCAATAACAACTGCGGCCATTTATCCATTAGAGGCTTTAGACCAAGAATCGCCAACATGTTAAGCACACAAGTACCTAAGACAATGCCGATGATGTGCGGTAAAGTTTGCCGAAAACCAAAACGCGCACCGGAATAAGTGAGCATCATGTTATTTGGCCCTGGCGTGACCCACATGGTGTAGGCAACCACCAAAAAAGGTAGCAATGGCTCAAATATACTTAGCATCAGTCAGCCGCTAGTTAAAACGTTTTTTTAATTCACTAATATGCGCAGGCCCCACTTCACAGCAGCCGCCCACAATACTCGCTCCAGCATCGACCCAATTGCGAGCAAAGTCTGCATAAACCTCCGGCGTTAAATCTTCACGGGCTTCCAAGGCATCCACTGTGGCACCTTGTTTGAAAGCCTCAGTAATTTTAGTAAAACCATTGGCATAGGCACCCACTGGGACGCTTTGTTTGCCAATCGTAGCTAATGCAGTGGATACGGCTTCCGGTACTGAGCAGTTAATTAGCAAAGCTGATAAATCAAATTCATCAATTAGAGGCAACACATCAATAAGCGCTTCACCTGAACGTAGCTTAGACCCATCAGTATCATCCACGCTCAGCGACAACCACACTGGTTTGCCTGTCGTGCTAGCACCCATCGCTGCGCCGCGGGCCTGTTCATATGACGCCATGGTTTCCAAGATATGAAAATCAACATAGGGGGCGTGCAATTGTGCAATCTCGGCATATACTTTTGCGCCCTCTGCTTCCGGTAAGGCTAAATCAGGACGGTATGAGCGGCCAGTTGGCCCAATCGAGCCGGCTACTAGACCGCTACCATACGCATCCCGCGCGCGTACTGCAATCTCACAGGCTTTTTGATGCAAGCTAGTGAATTGTGCTTCAGCACCAAAAGGGGCAAGACGATCTGGCAGCAGCACATAGCTATTGGTGGTCGCTACTTGCGCTCCCGCTTTGAAATAATCGGCATGCACTGATTGCACAAGCTCGGGCATGTCCATCAGCATTTGTGCTGACCACAGCCCAGTGGGTGCTTTACCGGATCGTGCAATGAGTTCTTGGCCCAAGCCGCCGTCGAGGATAGTAATTTCGGTCATAATAATAGTAATTATCTTGCAAAAACATCATTGTGACAGCAAGCAAAATGTGCATTATCAAACACAACACTGGCCCTGCCCCAACAGCTTAGTTTATAGCTCTTTCTCTTATAAAGCCTATCGAATTGTAGTGCTGTACAAAAATCAGCAGCGGCTAATTTCTACTACATAGGCAAACAGCGACGTAACCGAAACTGCTAACTTTTCAGGATAACTCGTTTGCGGGGCGACAGCGTAATTTCATCTACCACCGTTTCGGGTGGCATTTCGGCCAAATGCGCTACCATGTCGCCAATAGTTTGCGGCGCGATAGCATTCATCGCATCTTCGCCGGGGCCAAAATTGAATTGATCAAAAAATGGCGTATCTACCATGCCGGGGTTGATGATAGTGGCACGCACGCCTGAGGCACTGCATTCCTCGTTTAAGGCCTGCACAAAACCCCGCAAGCCAAACTTAGAAGCACAATATAAAGTACCTTTACGTCCGCCCTGCAGCGCGGCTTCAGAGCCCATGTAAACCAACAGGCCCTGCTTATCGCGCTTGAATTGGCCAATTAAGTGCTTGGTAAGTAAAATTTGACTGGTTAAATTAAGATCAAGCAAGCCAGTGATTTCATCAGCCGATAATTCTTCTAAGTGGCCAAACAAGCCTTTACCTGCGCAAAACACCGCACCCTGCAACTGACCGCTTGCCAAATCGCGTGCCGCTTTGGCACAAGACTCCACCGCTTGTAATTGTGTCAAATCAGCCTCTAAGGCAATGAAGTTTTCATGCTCAAGTGGCTGCTCATTAATGCGGCGCGACACCCCTATCACTTGATGCCCTGCTGCCAACAAAGAACCGCATACTGCGCGGCCAATACCAAGGCGAGCACCCGTGACAAGGTAAGTATGCTGCATTGCTCTAGCTGCCGCGAATCACGTCAACACCCCCCATATACGGCTTAAGCACGTCTGGTACAGTAATACTGCCATCGGCATTCTGATAATTCTCCATCACCGCCACCAAGGTGCGGCCCACTGCTAAACCTGAGCCATTCAAGGTGTGAAGATATTCATTCTTGCCCGTTTCAGGATTTTTCCAGCGCGCCTTAAGGCGGCGAGCTTGAAAATCCAAAAAGTTTGAACAAGATGAAATTTCACGATAGGTATCTTGCCCTGGCAACCAAACTTCTAAGTCGTAGGTCTTCGCCGATCCAAAACCTAAGTCTCCCGAGCACAAAATGACCATGCGGTACGGCAGCTTTAGCTTTTGTAAAATGGCTTCAGCATGACCGGTTAATTCTTCCAAAGCTTGCCACGACTCTTGCGGACGCACTACTTGCACCAACTCCACTTTTTCAAATTGATGCTGACGAATCATGCCACGCGTATCACGCCCATACGAGCCTGCTTCGCTGCGAAAGCATGGCGTATGCGCTACTCGCTTTATTGGTAAATCCTCATCTTTAACGATGGTATCGCGCACCAAGTTAGTAACAGGCACCTCAGCAGTCGGAATCAAATACAGTTTCGGATCAGCATCTGTAGCAAATTGGTCTTCTTCAAATTTAGGCAGCTGACTCGTGCCATATAAGCTCTCGGTATTGGCTAAGTAAGGCACATAGGTTTCGCTATAGTCATGCTGCTGGCTATGCTCATCCAACATAAATTGAGTCAAAGCACGCTGCATACGCGCTAATTGATGATGCACTACCACAAAACGTGCGCTGGCAATTTTAGCTGCTGCTTCAAAATCAAGTTGGCCCAGCTGTGCGCCCAAATCAACGTGATCTTTAACTTCAAAATCAAGTTTTTTTGGCTCTCCCCATTTTCGAATTTCGACATTGTCGCTGTCGTCTTTGCCTTGTGGCACATCTTCATGCGGAATATTAGGCACCGTTAACAAGTAGGTTTGCAGCTGATTTTGTAGCTCACTTAATCGACCCTCTTTTTGCTTAAGCTCATCACCTAAATTAGCCACAGCATCTAGCAAGGGCTGCACGTCTTCACCCTTGGCTTTGGCGGCACCGATTTGTTTGGCACTAGTATTACGCTGCGCCTGCAACTGCTCCGTGCTCGACTGCAAAACCTTACGCTCGGCTTCTAGCGTTTCAATGCGTTGCGTATCCAAGTCAAAATTGCGCCGCTTCAAGCCAGCGGCCAAAGTGCTTAAGTCATTTCTTATCTGCTGCGGGTCCAGCATACCATTACCTCAATTTAACTAATTATTACTGAATTTAACCAACTACTACTTTGCCCAGCATCAAACCTGCAACCACTGCCAGTAAACAAGCTAATAAATTAGCTGCCGCGTTAGCCAATGCAGCAAACCATTGGCTATTTTGAATAAGCTGCATCGTTTCCAATGAAAATGCCGAAAAGGTCGTAAACCCACCTAAAACTCCCACTATTAACAGTAAGCGCGGCCATTCATTGCCCTGCATTTTAGCTTGCAAGTATACCCACATCAGCCCAATTAGGAAGGAACCAATCACATTAACGCCTAATGTACCTAGAGGGATGGCGCTTACCGTCATGCGGTTAAGCAAGCCACTGAGCCAATACCGCCCTACCGAACCGATCGCCCCCCCAAAGCGACAGCAAAAAAGTGACTCATAGTTTCCCCTTTTTAGTAGCTGCCGCCTGCGTTTTGCTGCTTAAGTATTTTAAGCGCTCACCAATTTTTATTTCTAAACCCGCTTGCTTCGGTTTATAAAACTGTTGCTCACCTAACTCGGGCGGGAAATAGGTTTGGCCTGCGCTAAAATAATCGGGTTCGTCATGATCATAGCGATACTCTTCACCATGCCCCATACTTTTTGCAAGCTTAGTCGGTGCATTTCTAAGGTGGTTCGGCACACCCGCAGCGGGCGAGCTTTTTGCTGTAGCCAATGCCGCTTTTGTGGCCATATACACTGCGTTGCTTTTGGGCGCAGCGGCTAAATAAGCCACGCTTTGCATGATCGCCAATTCACCTTCTGGCGTACCAAGGCGGTCATAAGTCTGCCAAGCATCGATTGCTAATGACAAGGCCCGCGGATCGGCATTACCGATGTCTTCACTGGCCATGCGCGCCACGCGACGCATCAAGTAATGCGGGTCTACCCCACCTTCGAGCATGCGTGCAGCCCAATATAAGGCACCATCTGGACTGGAGCCACGCACTGCTTTGTGCAGCGCTGAAATTTGGTCATAAAAATAGTCACCACCTTTATCGAATTGCGCCATACGTCGCGTGACTACCGCATTGATGTGTTCGAGCGCAATGCGTTTATCTGCTTCTTGACTGGCTAAATCAGCCGCAGTTTCTAGAAAGCCCAAGCAGCGCCGCGCGTCACCGTCGCTGGCCTGTGCCAAAGCGCTAGCTGCCTCATCATCGATGCTTACACCTAGCTCTTGTAAACCTTGCGGTGCATCAAATGTATGCTTGATTAAGCTAACTAACTCCGACTCCTCGATGGAACGCAGCACATACACCCGTGCGCGTGATAGCAATGCATTGTTCAACTCAAACGCAGGGTTTTCAGTGGTAGCACCAATCAATACGATAGTGCCGTCTTCAACGTGCGGCAAAAAAGAATCTTGTTGAGCCTTATTAAAGCGATGAACTTCATCAATAAACAACACCGTTTGTTTGCCGTGGGCGCGATTACCTAAGGCGGCATCGACCACTTGACGAATATCTTTCACACCACTGCCTACAGCTGATAAAGTAAAAAAATCAGCCTGCGCAATATTAGCTGCAATGCGTGCCAAAGTAGTTTTGCCTGTACCTGGCGGACCCCACAAAATCATCGAATGCAAATGCTGGCCACTTAGAGCACGATAAAGCGGTTGCTGCGGTTCCAGCAGGTGCGATTGACCCACTACTTGCTCCACTGATTGCGGTCGCATACGCTCGGCCAACGGAGTGGTCCAATCAGTCATTTTAATTGCTTATTATTGCCCTATAACAAACATCAACAAATCAGCATGTTATGGCTGCTCATCAATCACGTCCGCCCCTTCAGCAGGAGTAAATACAAATTGTTCCATCGGCAAGCTAATATTTTCAGCAGCTTGGTTAAAAACAATACGCGTAGTTTGGCCTAAACCGTCTACTAATTCCATGATACCCAGCTTTTCATCAGCAAAACCAATGCGGATTTTTTCAAAACCTGTCTCACTTGAACGCGGCGCAATCGAAACCCATTGGAATCCATCCTGCTCACCGCCCTCACTCAAGTCATAGTTATCAGCAACATTAGCGCTGCCTGACAGCAAAATTGCAGGTGATTGACCTAACGTGCGCTCCTGGTCGCGCGCAATCACTTGCTGCAACTCCATGTCATAAATCCATACCTTGCTACCATCTCCAACGATTTGTTGTTCTAGCGGCGGCGCGTAATCCCAGCGAAACTTGCCAGGGCGATGAATGGCCAAGCTGCCAGAAGCTTGATCTAATACCTGCTGCTGATCATCCAACACCGTTTGCTCAAACTGCGCACTGTAAGTGCCTACTTCGTTCAAAAACCGGTTGAGTAAGCGCTCGCCTTCACCAGCAAGAGCGTTGAAGCTAAAAATAGTGGAAAAAACAACTAAAAGAGATTTCAATAACATAGCAAGTAAATGTGAAGTTTAAAATGGCAGCCTAAGCTTTAAAATTAGTGCTGTTAAGTTTAAGCAATATTAACTGACTAACCGATTAGTATCATCTTTAGTTTCTTTTTTCACATCTCGACTCACATAGCGTTCAGGCTGTGTTTCTTAGCTACCGTATAGTAAGTAGCAACAAGGCCACATCTATTTTAGTCTATCCCTTCGTTACTCACTGCTAATCAATGATTGAAAGTTAGTTGCATTTAAAACACACTTAGGTTGATGAAACTGATTGATTCGCATATTCACCTTGATTTTGATGTCTTCGACAATAAGCGCGAAGCGTTGATAGTCGAAGCCCAGCAGCACGGAATAACACAATTTGTGGTGCCAGCAGTGACTGCAGCTAGTTGGCCAAAATTAACTAGACTGGCCAATGAAAATGCGGCTATTCGCCCAGCTTTTGGTCTACATCCATATTTTACCGATGAACACCAGAACGCTCATATCAATAAACTGGACGCCCTACTGGCGCGCACTCCTGCTATAGCAGTAGGAGAAATTGGCCTGGATTACTTTCTACCCAATTTAGACCGTGGGCAACAGCAGCATTTTTTTATTGAACAATTACAGTTAGCTAAAGCCCAGCACCTACCCGTCATTTTACACGTACGTAAAGCCGTAGATGAAGTGATTAAGCATTGCAAACAACAAGGTGTATCCAGCGGCATCGCCCACAGCTTTAATGGCAGCGCTCAGCAAGCCAAGCAATTGTTAGACATGAACATTAAGCTCGGTTTTGGCGGCGCTATTACCTACTCGCGCGCCAAGCGACTGCGTCAACTGATTATGCAGCTACCATTAAGCGCTTTGTGCATTGAAACTGACGCCCCAGATCAACCAGTGCAACGCCTGAATAAACAAGTTAACACACCAGATGCCTTGCTGGATGTGTTTGATACCGTATGTCAGCTGCGCCATGAACCGCCCGAAGAAATTGCTGCCTGCTTATACGAAAACACCTTGCAAGCCTTGCAGATGACGCCGCCTGACTAGCATAAATAAGAGACGTGTAAATCAACACGTGAACACTAAAATTAATGGTGACGGCAAGTCACAAGCCTTGTTAAACTTCACCTGATACCAACCTATTTTTTGCAGCACCATGAAGCCATTGGCCCAATTATCAGTGCAAGAGCGTCAAGCTCTGCACCAGCAATTAAGTGAACAGCACAGCGAGCTAAAAGCGCAAGGCTTGTCATTAGACATGACACGCGGCAAGCCCAGTACTGAGCAGCTTGATTTAGCCAATGCATTGCTTAGTAAAGAAGACTACATTGCCAGCGACGGGACTGATTGCCGCAATTACGGCGGCTTAGATGGCTTACCAGAAATGAAGGCTTTATTTGCGCAGATGCTTGAAACGGATGCATCCAATATTATCGTCGGCGGCAACTCTAGCCTAACCTTGATGCATGATGCACTAGTCCGTGCCTGCCTACATGGCACTGCCGGTGTGAATAAGCCTTGGGTAGGGCAAGAAAAACGTTTTTTGTGCCCGAGCCCAGGCTACGACCGACATTTTTTAATCACCGAAACATTAGGCTTTGAGCTAGTGCCAGTAGCCATGACCGACCACGGCCCTGACATGGATGAAGTAGAAGCACTGGTTGCCAAAGACGCCAGCATTAAAGGTATCTGGTGTGTTCCAAAATACAGCAATCCCACAGGAGCGACATACTCTAACGAAGTGGTAAACCGTTTAGCGAAAATGCCTTGCGCGGCGCCAGACTTCACTATTATGTGGGACAACGCCTATGCTGAGCATCATCTGGATGGTAACTTGGACAAACTACAAGACATCATCAGCACTTGCGCCGAAATGGGCTATCCTAACCGGCCACTGGCATTTGCCTCAACCTCTAAAATTAGCTTTGGTGGCTCTGGAGTAGCATGCTTGGCCTCCAGCGAAGAGAATATTGTACATGCAAAAAAACACATTAGCGTGCAAAGCATCGGCCCCGATAAGCTTAACCAATTGCGCCATGTGCGCTTTTACAAAAATTTATCTGGCGTGCGCCAGCACATGAAGAACCATGCCGCAGTGCTAAAACCTAAGTTTGATGAAGTAGGTAATATCTTACAACAACAACTGGCAAGCAGCGAAGTTGCCAGCTGGACTCGGCCACGCGGTGGCTATTTCATTAGCCTTGATATGCAGATTGGATCAGCAAAACGCGCCATTGAATTAAGTGATCAAATTGGCGTAAAGCTAACCGGCGCGGGTGCACCGTTTCCATACGGCCATGACCCTCTAGACGGCAATATTCGTATTGCACCTTCGTTTCCTAGCTTGTCAGAACTTCGTCAAGCTACACAAGCTTTGGCATTATGCGTCAAACTAGCAGCCGTTGAAGCCAGCCTTGATTATCAATAAGGTCGGCTATATTTCAACAAGCGCCCAATTGTTTAATTGAACAGACAAGGCTCAGACTAAAAGAGCTTCATATTGCTGCGCCAGCAATTTATTTACTCTCTCACTCAAGACACTATTGATCGCTAGTAGCCGATGCCGCGTTTGTCTCTGCTATATTGATAGCACGCTCTAAACTTTCGAGTAACGCAGCCTCTC
>CALIFM010000062.1 GCA_938021685.1 uncultured Gammaproteobacteria bacterium
GCCTTTGTCGTTGGATGAGGCTTATCTGGACGTATCTAGTTCACCGCACTGCAGTGGCAGCGCCAGCTTGATTGCCAGCGAGATCCGCAGCAAGATTGAACAACAAACGGGTTTGACCGCTTCTGCCGGTATCGGCCCTAATAAGCTAGTCGCTAAAATCGCCAGCGACTGGCAAAAGCCCAATGGCCAAACAGTGGTATCACCGGGCAAAGTTTTAGCCTTTATGACTCCGTTGGGGGTCGAGCGTATTTACGGCGTGGGCAAAGTAACAGCAGCAAAAATGCATAGCCTTGGTCTGCGTACTTGTGCCGATTTACAGCAGCTTAGCAAGGTGCAGCTAGCGCAGCATTTCGGTAATTGGGGCGAGCAGCTCTATTCACTTTGTCGTGGTATTGATAACCGTGCGGTCAGCATTGACGGAGTGAGTAAATCACTCAGTATCGAAGACACCTTCGCTCAAGATTTGCCGGATCTAGTCAGTTGCAATCATGAAATTGAAGTGCTGTACAGCGGCTTGCTTGAGCGTCTTGATCGCGCGCGACAAAAACATAAGCAGCGACAAGCAAAGCTGGGCAAGCCAGCGCTTGACTTGCCGATTAAAACCTTGGTGGTGAAAATGCGCTTTAGTGATTTTGCTACTACCACCGCGCAAATGGCGGGTGATAAGCCCTTATTGGCTGCTTATCAGCAATTATGTGAAAAAGCGTTTAAGCGCGGAAATCGTCCCGTGCGCTTGCTTGGTTTGGGGGTGATGTATGCCGATGAGGCGAGCACAGGGCAGGCCGCTATTGAAAGTGAGCAGACGTCGCTAATTAATGTGTAATATCGTCAGCGACGCCTAATTTTTGAATGAGTTAACGGGCGCGGGTGGCTGAGGTCATGCGCTGCGCAATATAGTCTTGAGCCATCATTAACTCATCCTCTGAAAGCATGCCTGCTAGTTCACCTTCTGGGGCAAGCTTGGCTTTAATTAGGCCTAAGTTGTCGAGTTTAAGTTTGGTGCCGGCTAAAGGACAGCTTTTGCATAGCAGCTTTTTCTTGAGAATGCGCTTGCCTTTGGCATAATTTGAATCTTGGGCGTAGTCGCCGCCGCCATCTCCACCCCCTGCGCCTCCCGCACCCGCACCGCCGTCGCCACCAGAGGCAAAGCTGGGGTTGGAAATCAGCAGCAAGGCGCCAATAAAAATTGCAATCAATTTAGTCATGTGTTTATTTAAAATGTTAGTGTTTAGCCATAGACCTGAAATTTAAAATTAAGTTCCAGCTAAGCAATCTGGCTTCAAACTTTCGCCCAGCATAAAAGGGATGTTGCATAAGACGCTACCCTCAACAAGATCATTATTAACGCACGGCTTAGCCGCTGGTGTCGCCATCATTTGGTTGGTGGTAGTGTGGTTGTCACGTCAAGAGGGCGAGATTAATGTGTTTATCGTCATTGGTCTTTGTTGGATAGCCAGCGCGTTGGTCTTTAGCTTGTGGTTTTATGCTCGCCAGCAAGTGCACTTATTCACCGCACAATTTGTGTTGTTGTGGGCTATCGTGATGCGGCTAATTTCCTTGTGGGGCTGGCCACTATTTGAAGACGACCAATACCGTTTTATGCTTGATGGTTGTGTTTTTTTAGAATATGGCACACCTTATGGTATCTCACCGCAAGTGCTGTTAGCTGATAACAGCTTATCGCCTGCTTGCGCCGATTTGCTAAATTGGGTGAATAACCCGCACTTGTCCACTATCTATGGCCCGGTGCTGCAATGGCTATACGCTGCGGCCAGTTGGCTTGCGCCGGCTAATGTCAGTTTGCTGCAAGTGATGATGGCATTATGTGACTTAGCGCTGGTTGCGCTGCTGCTTAAACTTGCCAAAGCCCATAATGTGTTGCTGTACGCTCTTTGCCCTTTAATTCTCAAAGAATTTGCACTGACTGCGCACCCTGATGTGGTGGCGGTGCTGTTGTTGTTAGGCGCGCTTTATACGCTGAATTTACAACGCGTTTATTTGGCGGCTGCCTTGCTGGCCAGTGCCTGTGCGGCAAAAATCATTGCTTTGGTGCTAGCGCCTTTTTTGTTATGGCGCATGGCTTGGTCTGCACGTGCTGTGTTTGTATTGGTGATCGTCGCATGGTATGCCCCTTTTATCTGGCAGGGTGATGGCGGCAATGCGGTGCTGGCACTGTTTGCTACTCAGTGGCAATTCAACCCCAGCGTGTTTGCTTTTTTCAAGGTATGGCTTGGGGATGAAACGGCGCGCTTAACCAGCCTTGTCTTGTTTGCTGCGTTATGGGCAGCAGTATTTGGACATTGGGCATTGCATAAAGATCGG
The DNA here is from genome assembly GCA_938021685.1 of uncultured Gammaproteobacteria bacterium. Classification (GTDB taxonomy): domain Bacteria; phylum Pseudomonadota; class Gammaproteobacteria; order Arenicellales; family Poriferihabitantaceae; genus JAAELZ01. Next base: position 2,323 of record CALIFM010000062.1, read on the forward strand.
CTAGATTGGCCGCGCGCCGATGTGCTGTATGGCCTGTTCTTTGTGCTGTCACCGGTGTTTAATGCGTGGTATGCCATCTGGTTTTTAGCCTTTGCTGTCATCAAGCCCAGCGCATGGGCATGGACTATGTCGTATGCCCTATTACTTACTTATGTGACGGGTCTTAACTGGATGGAGTCGGGCTTGCGGGCCTATCAAATTGCGCCTTGGGCCTATCATTTAATGTGGGGCTTTGTGCTGGTGGCTGGGGCGGTGAGCTTATGGCAAACCAAACTCAAGCTTTAATGTTTGAACAAAGCACGCTTAGGTATTAGTATTCATGCTATAAAAATAAGCATTCTAATTAACCTATCCGAAAAAAAGAGGAGAAAAATGAAGTCAAAATTCACAAGATTTACAATGACTGCTGTTGCCCTAGCCTTTTCAGCTGAAGCGATGGCTGTGGAGTGGAACGTGTCTTTGTGGGGCAAGCGCCGCGCATTTACTGAGCACGTTGAAAAGTTGGCCGAGCTAGTAAAAGAAAAGTCTGGTGGTGATCTTACCCTAAATATTTCATACGGCGGCCTGTCTAAATCCAAAGAAAACTTGGATGGCATTTCCATCGGTGCTTTTGAAATGGCACAAACTTGCTCGTTTTATCACCCAGGTAAAAATCCCACCATCACAGCGGTGGAGTTGCCATTTCTTAAAGATTTATCATTAAGCCGAGTGCGTGAAATTTTAGATGAAGTGCATCAGCACCCAATAGTGGTAAAAGACTTGGCGCGCTGGAATGCCACTATCTTGATGCCTACGCCATTGCCGCAATACAACATTGTAGCTAAAGGCGACGCACCGGCTGCGTTAGCCGATTTTGATGGCCTTCGTGTGCGTGGCCCAGGCGGCATGTTGTCAGTGCTGGCCAACTACGGTGCTGTAAAAACCAATGTGCCTTTTTCAGAGGTGCGCCAATCGATGGATTCGGGGGTTATTGACGGCCCAGGCGGCGCACAGCATTTGCATTTGGCCACTAAGTCGTACACCGTGGGCCAATGGTATACCACTAACTTGAACTTAGGTTCAGCTGATTGCCCAGTAATCGTTAACACCGATGCCTTGGCTGCTTTGTCGGATAGCAATCGCGCTGCCTTGATGGATTCAATTGACGGCGCCATGACGCATTACGTCGATAACTACAATAACAATACCATCGGCAAATATGATGCGGCGGTGAAAGAAGCAGGTTTAACAGCGGTTACCTTTAGTGCTGACCAAGTAGCTGAACTGAATGAAGTAGCTGCAAAGGTGCGGGGTGAGTGGATTGAAAAGCACAAAGGCGATTTTGACGCTCAAGAACTGTTTGATTTCACTGAAGGGCTGTTTAATCAATAAACGATAAACAATAGCGTTTGCTTGGTTTTGGGCGTGTAACGCGTCCAAGCTAAGCTTGTTATCTACCTATGGCCGCCTCTGCCGAAGTCAATGCCGATGACAGCTGGTTAAGCTGGGCTGATCGCACTTTATTTAAGCTCGAAACCGCCTTCGTGTTTATCGGTGGCTTGGCGATCTTGGGCCTAATCTTCCTCGCTACCGCCAACTCGCTTGGCCGTTGGATATTCAACAAGCCCGTGATGGGCTATGTTGATATCATCGAACAAGCTATTGTGTTCTTTGCTATTCTGGGCATTTCTTACGCACAGCGCATCGGTGGGCATATTCGTATGGACATGCTGATTGGCAAGCTGCGTGGGCAATGGTTGTGGATAGCTGAAGCGTTCACGGTGTTGTGCATGTTTTTGCTTACTTTGGCAATCACTTATGGCTCGTATTTACATTTTCTACGTGCCTACCAAATTGGCGACTCATCACTCGATATCGAGCTACCAACGTGGCCAGCTAAGTTGGTGGTGCCAATCGCTTTATCAGTGCTCAGTCTGCGTTTGTTGTTACAATTTTTTGCTTATGTGCGGGCGATTAAAGAACGCGCAACCAATCCCGTGGCCGTGCCACTGATTGAAGATGCGGCCACCGCTGCTAGCAAAGAAGCGGCCAGTGTATCGGGTGACCTGCTCGACGACGAGCCACCCAAAGGTCAGGCATGAGGCCATCTAAATGAGCTTGAGTGAAACTATGCTAGCGATGTCCTCGCTGGACATCGGCATTTGGGTTACGGTGTTTATGGTCAGCCTTGTGGTGCTAGGCATGCGTGTTGGTTTGGCCGCAGCGCTGGCAGGGTTCTTAGGCTTGGTGTGGATTTTTAGCGCTAAACTGGGCTTTGATAAAGGCTTTTGGGTGGCGGTTAAAATGGCCGGAACTGTACCGCACTCCAAGGTCTCTACCTTGGCCTTATCCTTGATTCCAACCTTCATTTTGATCGGCTTTTTGGCCTACCACGCAGGCCTCACCCGCGCCTTGTTTGAGGCCGCCAAACGCTGGGTTGGCTGGTTGCCGGGTGGCATGGGCGTAGCTACGGTATTTTCCACGGCGGGTTTTGCCGCAGTGTCGGGCGCGTCGGTCGCCACCTCGGCTGTATTTGCTCGCATTGCAGTGCCTGAGATGCTTAAGCTTGGCTACGACAAGCGCTTCGCTGCAGGTGTGGTCGCGGCAGGGGGCACCTTGGCTTCTCTTATTCCGCCATCGGCCATTTTGGTCATCTACGCCATTATCGTAGAGCAAGACGTAGGCGCATTATTGATGGCAGGCTTTTTGCCCGGCATGGTCTCCGCTATTATTTACGCTGGCTTGATTATCTTCCTGGCCAAGCTCAATAAAAAGCTCGGCCCGCCAGTGAAGGGTTATTCTTGGGGTCAGCGCTTGGCCTCTTTACCTGGCGCCTTGCCGATCTTTTTTGTCATCGGCATCATTGTGGTTTGTATTTACGGCGGTGTAGGCACACCGACTGAAGCGGGCTCCTTAGGCGCTTTTGTAATTTTATGCATGGCGCTGTATAAAGGCATGAAGTGGCCGCAGCTTAAAGATGCATTGATTGAAACTGGCAAGCTCACCGTGGTGATCTTCACCATTATCTGGGGTGTGCTGCTATACGTGCGGTTCTTGGGCTTTGCTGATCTGCCGCGCGCCTTCGCTGAATGGATTGCGGCCCTAGACCAAAGCCCGATGCTAACCCTGTTACTGATTTTGCTGGCCTACGCGGTGCTTGGCATGTTTATGGATGCCATCGGCATGTTGCTGCTGACCTTACCTGTGGTATTCCCCGCCATCATTGCCTTAAACGGCGGGGTGGATGTAGCAGCAGTGGATTCAGCTTTCGGTGTGTCCGGCACAGGTTGTGCTATTTGGTTTGGTATCATCGTGGTGAAGATGGCAGAGTTGTGTCTCATTACTCCGCCCATAGGGCTCAATTGTTTTGTGGTGGCGAGTGTGCGGCCTGAAGTAACGGTGCAAGACGTATTCCGCGGTTGTTTGCCGTTTTTTATTGCCGACTTTGCCACCATCGCTGTGCTGATCGCTTTCCCCAGCATTGTGCTATGGTTGCCCTCTTTATTGATGGAGCTATAGAACTTAAGTCTATTCGCCTAGACCCTCGATCAATTGGCAGTTAAATTTTCATCGGCTTGGTGCAGGTATTGATGAAAATCTGCTAGATCAATATTACCGCCCGACAAAACCACTACCACGGTTTTGCCATTGGCATCATATTTCCCTGCTAGTAGGGCTGCTAAGCCCACGCAGCCGCCGGGTTCCACCACCACTTTTAATTGGGTGTAAGCATATAGCATTGCTTGAATTACTTGCTCATCGCTAACCGTTAAGGCTCCGCTTAATAATGCTTGATTAGTCGCGAAGGTCAGTTCGCCGGGGCAGGGAGTGACGATGCTGTCGCAAATAGAGCGCGCGTCGGGGTCGTTGCTTACAATCTGGCCTGTTTGCAATGAACGTAAAGTGTCATCGTGCTGTTTAGGCTCAACGGCGAACAGTTCAGTTTTTGCATTGCTAGCGGCCATGGCGGTTGCGACACCAGCCATCAAGCCGCCGCCGCCGCAGGGGCAGAGCAGCGCATCGGCACTTAAGTTGCGCTCGGTTAGCTGCTGATTAATTTCAAGCCCGACCGTACCTTGTCCGGCCATAATGACTTCATCATCAAACGGGCGCACAACTGTACGCTCTTCAGTAGTGCTAATACCTTGTGCAATCGCCTCGCGGTCTTCGGTATAGCGGTCGTAAAGTATTACTTCGCCGCCGTAGGCTTTAGTGTTGTTTATCTTTAGTTTAGGCGCATCTTTGGGCATTACAATTTTGGCTGTAGTGCCTAGCAAACGCGCGCCTAGTGCCACTGCTTGTGCGTGGTTGCCCGATGAAAATGCGACCACGCCACGTTCCAGCTGTTCTGGGCTTAAGCTTAGAAGCTTATTCAGTGCTCCGCGAATTTTAAACGCCCCGATACGTTGTAAGCATTCGGCTTTGAATAAAATACGCCCGCCTAATTGTTGATTAACTAGGTCAGATTCTAGTAATGGGGTGGTTTGTACATAAGGCGCAATGCGCTGCGCAGCTTGTTGGATGTGGTCGATATTAAGCATCACTAAAGGCAAACAAGATATTTAAGTGTTCGCTGACTTTAGCATCTCTGCCTTGTGGGGAGCCTTAAATTTAACTTGTCTTTAACTTACTTTACTTTGTTGTGGCTTATACAAGGCTAAACGCAGCGTCCAATATAAAATCTTATATCCTGCCAGCACTGTGCCTTTAAGTGTGCCAGAAATTTTAGATGTGCCGATACGCGCGCGATAACGCACAGGCAGCTCAGCAATGCGCAGCCCTTGCTTTACTGCTTTAAGCTGCATTTCAGCAGTCCAGCCGTAGTTTGGATCACTCATGTTTAAGGTGTTTAAATCAGCACGGCCAATGCAGCGCATTGGGCCAAGATCGGAGACCTGCGTGCCGTATAGCAGTGTGATTAAACAGCACAGCACCCAGTTGCCGACACGTTGGTGCCAGGGCATAGCGGGCTGCAGGGGCGCGGCCGTGCCATCTTGCTGGTTCGTCACCGTGCTTTGGCAGCTTTTTGCGTCGCGCACCCCAATAGCAAGATCTGCCCCTTCATTAACCACTTGGTGTAACAAGGGGTAAAGGTCACGGGGGTAATCGCTGTAATCGCCATCGATAAAGGCCAGTACATCGCCGCTGGCAGCATGGATGCCAACTTGGCAGGCATTGCCGTAACCCTTGGCAGCTGCAAACGCCACTTGCGCGCCAGCTTGCTTGGCTACTTTGGCTGTTTGATCGGTGCTGCCGTTGTCCACGACGATTACTTCGTCAATGCAGCTGGGTAGGTCATGAATCACCCGCGCAATTGCCTGCTCTTCGTTCAGAGCAGGGATAATGACGCTGATTCGCTGCTTGTTTAACATATGACTTATTCGTGGGTGTTTAAGGTCCAGTCATAATCAAAGTCGTCAATTCTGTCCACGGTGCTTAGCGCTTCTAGTAAAGCAGGTTGGGCATAATCACGCAGATGATCAATAATCTCGCCTTCATTACGACCAAAGTCGTCACCGTACCATTTATAGATACTCGACAGCATCAGCTCACCGTCTTTCACTTTAGCGCCGCGTGCGTGATTGATGTATTGTTGCGCACCTAATTCCAGCAGGGCTTCGCTATTGCTAGCGGTAAAGGCCTTATCTTGCAAATTTGGGCAGCTATACGAGGCGCAGTTGACTGCATAATGCAGGCGCGCGTCTTTGAAAATGGGCCGTAAGATGTCATGCTCAATATTATCAAGACTCAGTTTCGTACCTTGCACTGTGGTTAAGGGCTCGGCCCATGGGCCTTTTTTAAATAAACTGAAAGAAATGTCACGGATACTTTCCAGCGGATAGTGGTCCAAAATCACTTGCACGGTTACGGCATTGTAAAGATTAATCCAAAAGGCTTTTTGCTGTGCGCGGCTTAAGCTAGTCACTTCGGTGTTTTCTAAGCGTTCAATATAACTCGTAAGCTTGGTTTGGTCTGCTTCACTCATTGCGCTATAGCTAAACAGGTTTACCCCTGTCGCATCGGCCTGGATATGTTTTGCAAGCAATGCATCCCACTGTGAGTGATCCACATTTAAAGCCGAGCTCTCATTGCTTTGCTGCCACTGGCTTGCGGCAAAGCTGCTTTGAACACTCAGCACTAAGGTGGCCATAAAAACCGCCATTAGGAGAACGTTAATTTGTTTGAAACTAAGCATGTAAATTTAAAATTGTTCGGTTACAGTATGACAAGAAAACATACAAAGAGTGCCATTATCAGTAAAAATAAATGAGTAAGAAGCAGCCTGCAGTGCCTGAGCCACTCAGCACCTCAAAAATCAAAATTGGTATCAGCAGCT
>CALIFM010000063.1 GCA_938021685.1 uncultured Gammaproteobacteria bacterium
GGTTCATTATTATTCAGTGATGATAAGTCGCCACAGAAGATTATATTGATTTTAAGTTAGTTATTGCCTAGCTTAGTAGTTTACTACTTAAGTGTAGTGTTTTTTTTACGACTTTTACAATAACCTGTGTAGGTATTGCTCGCTCTGCTGAAGTTGCATTATGTAAAAGAGCTGAGCCATTACAACAAATAAAAAAATATTATGCCTGTGAAAAAAATTTAATCATTGCATTATCTTTGGGCCTACTTAGTACTTTTATTTCTGGACTACGTGCCCATACAACTACGCCGTTACCAGATATTACGATTTTGTTCGCTGGACAATCAAATGCAAAGCTGCTGTACGAAAATGGCACTATAAATTCGTTTCAATCAATGTACCAACAATACGGTGGTGGCTCAAGCACAAGCATTGTTGCTGGCTATGGTGGGAGCGCCTTGTTAAAAGAAAATGCTAGTCAAGTAAATAATTATTGGACAGAAAAGAACAGTAATGGTAGCTTCATTGATGGTCCTCGCTTAACAGAAACCATTCAAAGTATTAGCAACTCTAGCTCCAACAATTTATTCAATATGATTGTCTGGCTGCAAGGGGAGCGAGATTCCAATGAAGTGGAAAATGACACTGATAAAGATAACTACACTGTAGCGCTAGGCTACGTTTTTGACCGCCTTAAATCAGTTTCTGCCCCCGATGTTAAGTTTGGTATATCAGTCACTGGTAGACGTATTTCGGAAACATCTAATGTAGAGCCAGGTATTCAGCTTATCCGCCAAGCTCAACATAATTTGGCTAAAGAGCGCGCTGATGTGGTTATACTTACCGAAACTTATGACTTGGAATTAGCAGACCATGTCCATTATTCACTGAGCGGTCAATATAAGTTATTGGATCGAATCGCTAAAAGCGCCGCAAGCTATATGCTTGGAAATGGCTTCATTCCCTCTCCAGAAATTCGAGCAGTCAATTTAAACTTAGATGACAAAACTAAGCTTTTAGTTGAAATCGACCATGTTGAACACATAAGCCATGGGGTCGATTCCGACTGGCTTTTTTCTGCTCATTACGATGGTGTACGCATTGATGTAGTGTCATCCCATCGAATTAGCATGTCATTACTATTATTAACTCTAAGCTCACCGATTAGTTTTCAAGATCGCTATAATTTTAAACTGCATGTGGGGCATGGAAAATATGTTGATCCTGTCGATATTTCGAAAAGTCCGTCCCATAGAATTCGCAATGAATTTAAATTACCACTTGCCACCGGCATATACGAACTCAGCACTGGAAGATGGTAATCAACAAGTCTGCTTAGGGCGGCACTTATAAATGGTATGGGTTCTATAAAGATAAGCTCAGTTTGGCATCTACATCAACTCCGACACCTCTAAGCTGCCGCCCATTTCTAAGAATGGGCAGCGTTGGGCAATTTCAATGGCCGCATTGTGTGATGCAGCTTCAATAATGGTATAGCCCGACATACCCGTTTGGCCTTTGTCGGTCACCGTGCCATCGGAGGTGACGGTGTGGGTGTTTTTCAGCGGGTTGGCAGGGCTGATGGCGGCATCGCCAAGCGCATCCAACCATTGGCGATATTTAGCAAAATGAGCTTGGCCTTCTTCTTGCGTGACAGGCTGCCTGCCACCTAAGTACGTAATCATGTATTGCGGCATAATCTTTTGGTCGCTTAGTTAATAGTAAATTAGTAAGTAGACAACTCCATGATTTTAAGAAGCACATATTAATGTAATTATATGGCAAATATTTTGCTTTTAACTATGCTTGTATGTGTTCGGGCTTCTTATAAAAATCTTATCTGTCTATTTCATTTTTCTCTGTAAACTTTACTCTATGCTAGTGGTAGTATCCAAGCTTTAAAACCACTTTGATTACAAAAAATGAGAAAAATTAACAATAATATAGAGTCAACTGAAACTGCTCCTAGCCAAAGTCGGCGTCACTTATTGCAAAGTAGCGTGTGGGCCGCGCCTGTGGTGCTTTCAGTTAGCTTGCCTCAACACGCACAAGCGACCATCGACACCACAACCACAATTCCTTGCGAAATGGCAATCAAAGTGTGTTATGCCTCGCCAGGCATTGATGATCTTACAAGCGGCTATCTATGGAAGATAGATGCCGCCACTTTTGTTGTAGTTGCAGACCCCGAAACAGAGGCTCAAATTGCGGACCAACTTACCATAAGAGATCCTAATAATGGTACATGGGTAGTTGAAGGCGATAGCTTTTGTACTTACCTACCAGAAGGTACTGATGTATCTATGTATGGCCTGCTGTCTAAAGTTTATTGCGGTTTTGATGGCTGTAAACCGCTTAATCCAACTGATCAAAGTGAACCCGTTATTACCGAAGAATGCGCACCTTAATAGAAACTAGTCATTTGCTTACATTTGTGGGGTGGGTTCGCCTGCTCCACAAACAAAATAGAAACAGGTAATTTCTGGTGACAAACTACCTCTTATTTTCAAGCCTCTTTTAAAGCTTTTTTGCCTCGAATTCGATCTTACTTAACTAATGCGCTTTAGGGCTAAGCGCCAGCTTTGCCCATCAGCTTCGCCGTCGGTTATATGCGCTTCTTTGTCATCAGCGTTAACCGCTGTCCACGCCGTAGCCAAAGTTTCCGCCATAATGCTGTCTTTATACTGCTTAAGTGCAGCGGTGACTTTATCGGAGCCTTCCAGCCCTAACTCGATGCGGTCGGCGATATCTAGACCTGCATTTTTGCGGGCATCTTG